>CAZMKY010000361.1:0-3119 GCA_964566835.1 uncultured Rhodobacterales bacterium | reverse complement strand
GAAAAACGCCCCGGCCGTCAGGCCGGGGCGTTTCCTTTCGACTGACCTTCGAGATCAGCCCTTTTCTTCGACGATCTCCACGAGGTGCGGGATCGAGTTCACCATGCCGCGGACGGAAGGCGTATCTTCCAGTTCACGCGTGCGGTGCATCTTGTTCAGGCCGAGGCCAACCAGCGTTGCGCGCTGCTTGGCCGGGCGGCGGATCGGCGAGCCGATCTGCTTGACGACGATCGTTTTTGCCATCTCGAAGTCTCCTTAAGCCTGAGCGGCTTCGTCGGCACGCGCTTCATCAGCGGTGGCAACAGAAGCAGCCGTGGACGTGCCAGCGGCGGGCAGGATATCAGCAACACGCTTGCCACGACGCTGTGCGACGGAGCGAGGCGAAGCTTCTTTCTGCAGGCCATCGATGGTGGCGCGGATCATGTTGTACGGGTTCTGGGAGCCGAGCGATTTTGCGACGACGTCCTGAATGCCCAGCATTTCGAACACGGCACGCATCGGACCACCGGCGATGATACCGGTACCGGTCGGTGCTGTGCGCATGACAACCTTGCCGGCGCCGTGACGACCTTCGATGTCGTGGTGCAACGTGCGGCCTTCGCGCAGCGGCACACGGATCATTTGGCGCTTGGCCTGTTCCGTTGCCTTGCGAATGGCTTCAGGCACTTCTTTCGCCTTGCCTTTGCCGAAACCGACGCGACCTTTCTGGTCGCCAACAACGACGAGTGCTGCGAAACCGAAGCGCTTACCGCCTTTCACCGTCTTCGAGACACGGTTGATGGCAACAAGGCGATCGGCGAATTCGGGCGTCTCTTCACGCTCGCGACGGTTGCCGCGGCCACCGCCTCTTTGATTAGGTTCACGGGCCATGTGGCCTCCTTCATGTGTCTTGGGCGCATGGGCCCGGGTGTATCCGACCGCAGTGCCTAAAAGGCCCCGGTCATCGAAGGCGGGCGATGAGGCCCGCCTCACGCTTAGATTTTCAGGCCTGCTTCACGTGCGGCATCGGCCAGAGCTTTGACCTTGCCGTGGAACAGGAAACCACCGCGATCGAAGTATGCTTCTTCGACGCCCGCCTTCTTGGCGCGCTCTGCGATGGCTTGGCCAACCTTGGTTGCCGCTTCGACATTGTTCTTGCCGACAACGCCGAGATCCTTCTCGAGCGACGAGGCAGACGCCAACGTGCGACCTTCGACATCGTCGATAAGCTGAACGCTGATGTTCTTGTTCGAGCGGTGGACGCTGAGGCGCACGCGCCCTGCGTTGACCTTGCGAAGTTTGTTCCGGACGCGCAGGCGGCGCTTCTGGAACAGCTCTCTTTTGGAAAGTGCCATGATGTCCGGTCCTTACTTCTTCTTGCCTTCCTTGCGGAAGATGAACTCGCCCTTGTAGCGGATGCCTTTGCCCTTGTAGGGCTCCGGCGAACGCCATTCGCGGATGTTGGCCGCGACCTGACCGACGAGTTGCTGGTCAATACCTTCGATGGTGATTTCGGTCGGCTTCGGAACCGTAACGGTCACGCCATCCGGGATCTGGAAATCAACATCATGCGACAGGCCAAGGTTCAGCTTGAGCGAGTTGCCCTGAAGCTGAGCACGGTAACCAACGCCCTGAATCTCGAGCTCTTTCTTGAAGCCCGTGGTGACGCCGGTGACCAAGTTGCCGACCATCGTGCGGCTCATGCCCCACTGTTGGCGGGCGCGCTTGGACTTGCCACGTGGTTCGATCGTGATGACGTTGCCGTCAACCGTGATCGAGACGTCGTCCGTCGCGGTGAACTCGCGCGTGCCCTTCGGGCCCTTGACGGTTACGGTCTGGCCGGAGACGGATGCATCGACACCCGACGGCAGCTCTACCGGTTTCTTACCAATACGAGACATGTAGCATCCCTCCTTAGAAGACCGTGCAGAGCACTTCGCCACCGACGCCCTGGGTGCGCGCGTTGGCATCGGTCATTACGCCCTTGGACGTGGTGACGATGGCAACACCGAGACCCTGGCGCACCTGCGGCAGGTTGTCGGAACCGAGGTACACACGGCGGCCCGGCTTGGAAACGCGCTTGAGTTCGCGAATGACCGGTGCGCCTTCGTAGTACTTCAGGCTGATTTCGATGGCCGGGTGGCCCTTGGAATCCGTCGTGTCTTCGAAGCCGCGGATGTAGCCTTCATCGGCCAGCACTTCGAGAACCCAGCGACGCAGCTTGGACGCCGGAGTGACGGTGGTGGACTTGCCGCGCATCTGAGCATTGCGGATGCGGGTCAGCATATCACCGAGAGGATCGTTCATATCGTGACCTCCTTACCAGCTCGACTTCACGAGCCCTGGAACCTGGCCGTTCGAGCCAAGATCCCGGAGCGCGATCCGCGACATTTTCAGCTTGCGGTAGTAGGCGTGCGGACGCCCCGTCAGCTGGCAACGGTTGTGAAGACGGGTGGCAGAGCTGTTGCGCGGCAGCTTGGCAAGCTTGAGCCGTGCCTTGAAGCGCTCTTCCATCGGCTTCGATTCATCATTTGCGATTTCTTTCAGCGCAGCGCGCTTGGCGGCATACTGCTCCACCAGCTTCTGACGCTTCTTCTCGCGTTCGATCATTGCTTTTTTAGCCATTGGATCGATCCCCTCAGCTGTTGAACGGCATGTTGAAATGCTTCAACAGCGCTTTGCCTTCCGCATCGGTCTCTGCGGTGGTGGCGATGATGATGTCCATGCCCCAGTTCTCATCGATCTTGTCGAAGTTGATCTCGGGGAAGACGAGGTGTTCCTTGAGGCCCATGGCGTAGTTGCCACGACCGTCGAACGCCGTGCCTTTCACGCCGCGGAAGTCGCGGACGCGGGGCAGTGCGATCGTGATCAGACGATCAAGGAAGTCGTACATGCGGTCACCGCGGAGCGTAACCTTGGCACCAAGCGGCATGTCTTCGCGAACGCGGAAGCCAGCGATGGACTTCTTGGCTTTCGTGATGACGGCCTTCTGACCGGCAATTGCGGTCAGATCGTCAGCAGCCGACTTGGCTTTCTTGGAGTCTTTGACGGACTCTGCACCAGCGCCGATGTTCAGGACGATCTTGTCCAGACGCGGGATCTGCATGTCGTTCTTGTATCCGAATTCCTCTTTCAGGGCA
>CAZMKY010000360.1:0-3012 GCA_964566835.1 uncultured Rhodobacterales bacterium | reverse complement strand
AAGACTTTCGTGCCCCATAAATCGCGCCCGTGTGACGACACCCCGCGCGGGCGTTCCATCTTCGGGCGTGGGGTTCGGTCCGCGGCCATCACGATCGAAATCAATGCGCAAATGCTGTGGGCGGATCACGATTTCAACTTCGGTGCCATCCGGTTGGCCAGGCGCAAGGAATGCCCCGAAAGGCGTATCGGTCAAAGCGCCATGGACGACACCACGGATGACGTTGATATCACTGAAGAACGCCGCAGCAGCCTTGTCAGTGGGTGCGTTGTACACGTTGTAGGGTGCACCGCGCTGAACGATGCGACCTGCCCGCATCAAGGCGATTTCATCGGCCATGCGCATCGCCTCTTGTGGCTCATGCGTGACCAAGAGGACGGACGTGTTGTCTTCCTTCAAAAGTTCCAGTGTCTCGTCGCGGATGCCGTCACGCAGACGGTTGTCGAGGCCTGAGAACGGCTCGTCCATCAGCATGATCTTGGGGCGCGGTGCCAAGGCACGCGCCAGTGCGACACGCTGCTGCTCACCGCCTGACAGCTCGTGCGGGAAGGACGCGCCGAAGCCGGACAAGTGCACCCGCTCCAGCATCTGATCGACCCGGTGCGCCGTGTCAGCCTTGTCCATGGTCAGACCAAAGGCGACATTCTCGGCGACGGTCAGATGCGGGAACAGTGCGAAGTCCTGAAACATAAGACCGATTTCACGGCGTTCTGGCGGGACGCGATTGACCGTGTCGCAGATGAGATGACCGTCGACATGGATCGTGCCGCTGTCCTGCATATCGACGCCCGCGACGATGCGCAAAGTCGTCGACTTACCGCAGCCCGAGGGCCCAAGAAGACACGTCACCTGCCCCGGCGCGATCGAGAAGGACAGGTCGTCGACAACCGCCCGGCCACCGAAGCGCCGGGTGATATTTGCCAATTCCAGTCTTGGGGGAAGCCCGCTCAACCTGTCCATCCGACCTAAGCCTGAGCACTTTTCTCAGGCATATGGCAGATAGCAACGTCTGGCGGGCCTCGCAAGGCGCGGGGTTGCCGCGCCTTTGGACAGGTTAGTCGGCGATGACGGTGTGTGCGACGTTTGAAGATCCGAACGAGACGCCGCCAATGCCACTCAACATCTCAGCATCGGGTCCAAAGAAAGCGAATACCATCTCACCATCGACGTTAACCGGCCCTGCACCACCAAAGAGAGTGCCGTTGGCGCTCACGAGGAAGCCGTCAGCGCTCAGGCTATCTGCGGCGTATTCAACCACTCCGCCAACACGCTGCAGCGTCACCGGTTCACCGAGCGCATCGAGTTCGACGAACACATAGTTTTGCGAGACTGCATCCAGGCGGCCATCGCCAAAATCAACCTCGGCCTCAAAGTCGCCGAAGAGAGCATCCGTGCCAACAACAAAGTCGTCTGTAAAAAGGGCGATGCCTTCGTAGCTACGAACATCATCTCGCGGCAGCAGCAACGTCGGACCAAAAGTGTCCAAGCGTTCGGACAGGCGAAAACCTTCGGTGTCGAATTGGTCATAGGCAACATCCAGCGGCACCTGCGACCCGCCGCCGCAAGCTGCCAAAACCAGAGGAAGCGCCAGAAAGTATCTGAAAGCCATAATGAAAATCCCCATTCCAAGCAGGGGCATGCTGCACCACCCATGGGCAACAATCAATGTAATTCAACGGCGCTGACCAAAGGTCAGATCGTGAAATTCGTGCCACCCCCGTCCAGTAAGATGTTCTGACCAACAATGAAGCCCGCACGGTCTGAACAGAGGAACGCACAGGCGGCCCCGAATTCTGCCGCGGTGCCGTAGCGGCGGGCGGGGATGGAGGCTTCGCGCTGCGCCCGCGCGTCTTCCATGCTGATGTTTTGCTGGCGCGAGACGCCGCTATCCAGCGCCGTTGCCCGGTCTGTATCGTGGATCCCCGGCAGCAGGTTGTTGATCGTCACGCCAGCTTGCGCGACTTGGCGCGAGGTGCCGGCAACATACCCCGTCAGACCTGCCCGTGCTGAATTCGAGAGGCCAAGAACTGGGATCGGTGCCTTCACCGATTGGGACGTGATGTTCACGACCCGGCCCCAACCGCGGTCCATCATGCCGGGCACCAATGCCTTGATCAGCGCAATGGGCGTCAGCATGTTGGCATCAAGTGCGGCGATAAAGTCGTCGCGGTCCCAATCCGACCAGAGGCCCGGCGGTGGCCCGCCCGCGTTGTTGACGAGAATATCGACATCGCCCGCTGCTTCGAGCGCCTTCGCGCGGCCTTCCTCGGTGGTAATGTCAGCCGCCACGGCGGTGACGTCGACATCGTAAGCCGTGCGGAGTGCGTTCGCTGTCGCCTCAACACTTTCGGGCGACCGGCCGTTGATGACAACATCGACACCTTCCGCAGCCAAGGCCTCTGCGCATCCGCGCCCAAGCCCCTTCGACGATGCACAGACCAGCGCACGCTTTCCCTTGATACCCAGATCCATGACCGTCCTCCCAAATGCTTTTGTCCGTCAGCGCCGACTTAGCATCCGGGAGGAGCGCGTCAAAGGGTACGCCGTTCCGATGCCGAACCAATTTTTGCGAACTTCACCCCCGCAACGCAGAGATCAATTGATCTTTCGTCATCTCGGACCGCCCTTCGATTTCCAGCTCTTTCGCGCGATCGTAGAGCTCGTCCTTCGACCATTCCTCGTAAGGCGCGGCTTTTCCGCCTTTCTCAGAAGGTGACATGGTGTCATTCGCCTGTGCGTTGGCAATGCGCGCGGACTTTTCCTTAGAATATCCCTTGTCGCGCAGGGCCTCATAGGTGTCTTCGTTCTTGATGGAGGTTCGGTCTTGTTCAGCCATGGGCGCCTCGCTGGTTGATACACCAGCGAAACGCTTGCTTCGGGATCAGGTTCCGGACGTGGCAGACGTCGGATAGTAGAACGTCTCGCTGACGATCTTGTCGTCCTTGACCTGATAGATGGCGACTTCCTTCATCTGGCTTCGTTCACCCGTGGCCTTTTCAGTCACGTCCATCT
>CAZMKY010000359.1:0-17810 GCA_964566835.1 uncultured Rhodobacterales bacterium | reverse complement strand
CGAAGACATCTGGGGACCGGAGACGGACGTCTACTGGGGGTCTGAAAACGAATGGCTTGCCCCATCCGAGAACCGCTACGGCGATCTGGACGATGCCTCGACGCTGGATAATCCGCTGGCCGCTGTCCACATGGGCCTGATCTATGTGAACCCCGAAGGCGTCAATGGAAACCCGGACCCGGCGCGCACTGCCTTGCATATCCGTGAAACTTTTGCCCGCATGGCGATGAACGACGAAGAAACCGCTGCCCTGACATGCGGTGGCCACACCGTCGGCAAGGCACACGGCGGCGTCGCAGGTGACGACATCGGTGTCGAGCCGGAAGGCGCAGGGTATGAAGCACAGGGCTTTGGCTGGGCCAACCCGCTGACCGACAACACCGCCTCTACGGCGTTCACGTCAGGCATCGAAGGCGCTTGGACGAAAGAGCCGACGAAGTTTGACATGGGCTACTTCGATTACCTCTTCGGCTACGAATGGGAACTGACCAAATCACCCGCAGGCGCGCACCAGTGGGCCCCGATTGGCATGCCGGATAGTGAAAAGCCGGTCGACGCAGGCGACGGCTCCACGCCGAAAATGCCGATGATGACCGACGCGGACATGGCGATGAAGATCGACCCGATCTACAACGAGATCTGCCAGAAGTTCATGGCCGATCCGGCCTACTTCCGCGACACCTTCGCCCGCGCCTGGTTCAAGCTGACCCACCGCGACATGGGACCGCGCGCCAACTACTATGGGCCCGATGTCCCAGCCGAAGACCTGATCTGGCAGGAGCCGATCCCGGCGGGCGCAACCGACTACGACGTCGCGGCACTGAAAGCCAAGATCGCTGAGAGCGGCCTGACCTCGGCCGAACTGATTGCAACCGCTTGGGACAGCGCCCGGACCTTCCGCGGCTCTGACAAGCGCGGCGGTGCCAACGGTGCGCGCATCCGTCTTGCGCCGCAGAAAGACTGGGCGGGCAATGAGCCTGCGCGTCTGGCAAAGGTCCTGGCCGTGCTGGAGCCGCTGGCGGCAGAAGCTGGGGCTTCGGTTGCGGACACCATAGTTCTTGGTGGCAATGTCGGTCTTGAAATGGCGATCCAAGCCGGTGGCCAGAGCGTCGACGTGCCGTTTGTTGCTGGTCGCGGCGATGCCGATGACAGCATGACGGACGCCGACAGCTTTGACGTTCTTGAACCCGTCGCCGATGGTTTCCGCAACTGGCAGAAGGACGCCTATTCGGTCTCGGCCGAAGAAATGCTGCTCGACCGTGCGCAGCTGATGGGTCTGACTGCAGCCGAATTGACGGTCCTTCTTGGTGGACTTCGCGTCATGGGGATCAACCACGGCAGCAATCCCTATGGCGTTTTCACCGACAATGTCGGCGCGCTGACGCAGGACTTCTTTGTCAACCTGACGGACATGGCCAACAGTTGGCATCCGCTGGATGACGGCACCTATGAACTGCGCGACCGCGCGAGCGGCGACGTCAAATGGCCCGCCACCAGCGCCGATCTGGTCTTTGGCTCGAACTCGGTTCTGCGCGCCTACGCAGAGGTCTATGCCCAAGACGACAACGCTGAAAAGTTCGTCCGCGACTTCGTTGCCGCCTGGACAAAAGTCATGACGGCGGATCGCTTCGATCTGTTGGCCTAAGAAAGCCCCCGGGTCGCCTTCGGGCGGCCCGGATCACACGTGACAGCCAACTGCGCTGAAGTGGCGGAGGAGGTGGGATTCGAACCCACGGTACGCTTTCACGCACGCCGGTTTTCAAGACCGGTGCATTCGACCACTCTGCCACTCCTCCGACCGCGCCTTGCTAGCGAGTGATTTCCGATTCTGGAAGGCATTGCGGTGCTTTGCCGACGCAAGATATCGAACCTTCCATTGCCGCGGCACTAGAGGTAGACTTCGCTCCAACGACGCAGGTGAAAAAGTTGCGCGAGACAGAGGCAGAGACATTGCAAGCCGGAATTTCCCGGACTTGGGGCAATAGGAGCAGTCATCGTATGTTCACGACGAAGCTGACGAAGGTTGGGGCGACCTTTGGTTTGGTGGCAGCATTGGCAGGCTGTGATGAGATCATCCTGGCCGAACGTGCCGGTGAGGACAGCAGCATCTCTGCCGAAGGCACAACGGCCGTTGCAACCAGCGAGACCAGAGAGGTTGAGCGGTCTGATATCTTTGCAGCCAATGAAGAAGGCCTTTGGGACGGCAGGCCATCCCTTGGCGGGGTTTGGGTCGCCCATCCTGACGTGACCGACCCCGAACGTGTTCGCATCACGGTTCCGGAAACCGGGCGCACGGTGACAGGCGCCCTCTTCCGTCGCGAAAGAAACAACCCGGGTCCGCGCATTCAAGTCAGCTCGGACGCGGCAGCGGCGCTTGGCATGCTCGGCGGTCAGCCCGCCGTCCTTGAAGTTGTTGTCCTGCGGACCGAGACGATTGAAATCGCGCCTCCGCCTGCCCCGGAACCCGAGGTCGTCGAAGACACGCCGGAAGTTGAAGACTTTGAGGTGACCGACGGCGTCGATGCAGCCGAAGGCGCGGCCGTTGCCGCCGCAACCGTCGCCGCCATCGCGCCCGAACCCCGCCGCCCATCGTTCTGGGATCGGCTGACCGGTCGCAACAGGGCCGCCGAAGACGCCACCGCTACCGCTGCTGAAGAAGCAGAGGTCGCCGCAGGGGAAGATCTGACTGTCACGGCGGAACCTGCCCCGGCCGTCGAGGAAACGCCGCTTGATGCCGTTGCAGTGGCCGCCGCCGCTATCGCGCGTGCGGAGGCAGAGGAAGCCCCCGAAGCCGAAGTATCCGAAGTCGCGGCAGAGGACGCGGCACCGGGAACCTTGGCGACGCCCTATATTCAGGTGGGTGTCTTCAGTGACGAAACAGATGCCGACGCTGCAGCCACTGCACTGAGGCAGTCAGGCATTCCGCCAATCATCAAACCGCTGACCAACGATAGCGGGACGCTTTGGCGTGTTCTTGTCGGTCCGATCCTGTCGGATGAGGAGAAGGACACACTTCTGAAAGATGTGAAGTCCATGGGATATCCAGACGCCTTCCCAACGGCTGATTGATCAAAACCCGGAGCCTCCGACATGCCTCTCCGCCTGTTCGCATTCCTCGCCGCCATTGTCATCTCGGCCTGCGCCGCACCGCCGCCCGCAATCGCCGCGTTTGAGACGCCAGCCCGTGCGGCCTACCTTTATGACATGGACACAGAGACTGTTCTTGTGGCCAAGAACGCCGATGAGGCATTGCCACCTGCTTCGATGTCGAAGTTGATGACGCTCTACATGCTGTTCGAAGCCTTGGAACAGGGCCGCGTGCAAAAAGACACGCCCTTTGTCGTCTCGACCAAGGCCAAGAACATGGGCGGTTCCACCATGTTCTTGAACGAGTTGGACCAACCGACAGCAGAGGAACTGATCCAAGGTGTGATCGTATCCTCAGGCAATGACGCGACCGTTGTGATTGCAGAAGGTCTTGCCGGAAGCGAAGAGACGTTTGCACGCCAAATGACGGAAAAGGCGCGCGAGATGGGCATGACCAACTCCAACTTCGCCAACGCCAGCGGATGGCCGCATCCAGAGCATCGGATGAGCGTGCGTGACTTGGGCATCTTGGCGACGCGGCTGATTGAGGACTTCCCGGTCCTGTACGAATACTTCGCGCAAGAAGAGTTCGACTATGAGGGCCGCGCACCGGCCAACCGTTTCAACCGCAATCCGCTTCTGGGTCTTGATATTGGCGCAGACGGACTGAAGACCGGGCACACACAAGAAGCCGGGTACGGCCTTGTCGGATCCGTCGAACAGGATGGGCGGCGTCTGGTATTTGTTGTCACGGGACTGGAAAGCACGGCAGCACGCCGGCAGGAATCCGTGGCCATCACGAACTGGGGTTTCCGTCAGTTTCTACCTCGTGACGTGGCCAGCGCCGGTGATGTCATTCTCGAAGCCCCGGTATGGATGGGCGATGCGCAAAGTGCGAATCTGGTCGCGGCCGACGACATCAGGCTGCTGGTGCCTGCAATCGACGAAGACAGCCTGACGACAGAGGTCGTCTATTCCAGCCCGCTAGAAGCCCCGATTGCAGCGGGTCAGACCGTTGGCGAATTGGTCGTGAACGCGAAGGATATGCCGGAACGCCGCATCCCGCTGGTCGCCGAGACGGAAATCGCACGCGGTGGTTTCGTTCCGCGCCTTCGGTCGTCCGCCACTGTCCTGTTTGACAAGGCGATGATGCAGGTGCAGACGCTGATGGAATGACGACAGGTCGTTTCATCACGTTCGAAGGCATCGACGGTTCCGGCAAAAGCACGCAATCGCGCCTGTTGGCCGAAGCGCTTCGCGCTGGCGGCAGCAATGTCGTGCTGACGCGGGAACCAGGGGGATCGACCGGCGCGGAAGAGATCAGGCGCCTTCTTGTCGAAGGCGACCCTGAACGCTGGTCTCCCGAGACTGAAATCCTTCTGTTCACGGCAGCGCGGCGCGATCATTTGGAAAAGACCATCCGACCGGCCCTGAAGGCCGGATCTACCGTCATTTCCGATCGTTTCGCCGATAGTACACGCGTCTACCAAGGCGCGGCGCGCGGTGACCTGCGCGCACTTGTCGATACGCTCCACGATGCCGTCATCTCGACCGAACCTGACCTGACGCTGATCATCGACGTCGATCCTGAACAGGCGCTGAGCCGTGGTCTGGCACGCGGGTCTGGCGAAGATCGCTTCGAAGACATGGGGCTCGCATTTCAGTTTGCCTTGCGGGATGGGTTCTTGGCCTTGGCAAAGGCACAGCCAGAACGCTGCAGGTTGATCGACGGGAACCGCGCGCCTGAGGCGATTGCAGCCGACGTTCTTGCACTTGCAGGCGGCGCCACGTGAGCGACGACGAGATCCCCGAGGCCGACCGCGCTGAAGGTGCACCGCATCCTCGCATGACCGAGGACGTGCTGGGCCAAGACGCTGCCGAGACACAGGTTCTCGACGCCTTGTCAGGTGGGCGCGTCCACCACGCGTGGCTGCTGACCGGGCCTGAAGGCGTCGGGAAAGCCACGTTCGGCTGGCATGTCGCGCGCTATATGCTGGCGACGCCGGTTGGTGACGATGGCGGCCTTTTTGGCGATGCGCCTCCTGCCCCGACCAGCCTTCGCGTTGATCCTGAAAACCCCGTCGCACGACGGGTCACGGCCCTGTCAGAGCCACGCCTTTTCCTGCTCCGACGGGCTTGGGATCCCGACAAGAAGAAGCTCAAAACGCAGATTGGTGTCGACGACGTTCGCAAGATGAAAAGCTTCTTTTCGCTATCTGCCGCGGAAGGTGGGCGCCGTGTCGCCCTGATCGACAGCGCCGACGACCTCACGATTGCCGCAGCCAATGCGCTTCTGAAAGTCTTGGAAGAGCCTCCGAAAGACGCTGTTCTGATCCTGATCAGCCACAGCCCGTCCAAGCTCTTGCCGACCATCCGCTCGCGCTGTCGCCAAGTGCGGCTGTCATCATTGGACCCTGACACTTTGGCCAATGTTGTCCGGAATGCAGGCATCGAAGCGCCAGATGCTGAAAGGCTGGCCGCGCTGGCTGACGGTTCTGCCGGAGACGCCATTCGCTTGATTAACCTGGATGGCGTGACGCTTTATGCCAAGCTGATCGAGACGCTTGCCACAGCACCTTCCATGCAACGATCTCGCATGCTGGCCATGATCGAGCCCATGGCGGCCCGCGGTGCAGAAGAAAAACTGCGACTGTTCGTGCGTCTCATTGAGCTTTGTCTCGCGCGCATGGCACGATCGGGCGCAGGCGCACCAATCGCATTCGAAGGCGCGAGAGGCGAACGCGAGGTCTTCGCCAAGCTTTCGCCGACGCCTCATGCAGCGCGCGCATGGGCCAACCTACAGCAAGAGGTTGCTGCCCGCGCCAGCCATGCCATGGCAGTGAACATCGATCCCCACCAGATGCTTCTCGACATCTTTGTGCGGATTGATCAGACCGCCTCTGACCTGACGGCCCCGGCCCTGCCCTGAGATAAGGACGCCTCCTCCCGTGTCTGCCCCAAACCTGACTGACAGCCATTGCCACATCGATTTTCCCGACTTTGAAGGGGAACACGCCGATCTGGTTCAACGCGCGAAGGATGCCGGCGTCCACCGTATGGTGACGATTTGCACTAAACTCCGGTCCGAGCCGCATGTCCGAGCGCTGGCTGAAGCACATGACCGGGTTTTCTACGCCGCCGGAACCCACCCGATGAGCGTGGCGAGCGAGCCCATGGCGACAGTCGAGGAGCTTGTGGCCTTGTCCGCGCACCCGAAGTTTGTCGGCATCGGCGAAAGCGGACTGGATTATCACTACACTGCCGAAAGCGCCGCGGCTCAACAGGCGTCCTTGCGCGTTCACATCGAAGCCGCGCGCCAGACAAAGTTGCCCCTGATCATTCACGCCCGGGACGCGGACGACGATATGGCCCGGATCTTGACGGAAGAGTTCAACGCCGGGCCCTATACCTGTGTGATGCATTGCTTTTCATCGACCAGAGGATTGGCCGAGGCTGCATTGGATCTGGGCTTCTATTTGTCGATGTCGGGCATTGCTGCCTTTCCCAAGTCGCAAGAGCTTCGTGACATCTTCAAGGATGCGCCGCTTGACCGGATATTGGTGGAAACAGACAGCCCTTACCTTGCCCCACCCCCACACCGCGGGCGCCGGAATGAACCGGCCTATGTCGCCAAGACGGCCGCCGTCGGTGCGGACGTCTTCGGGTTGAGCCTCGAAGACTTCGCCAAAGCGACAGAAGTGAACTTCGAACGGCTGTTCTGGAAGGCTGTTTAAGCAAGCCAGACGCGCGCGAGGGGTTGAACCCGTCAGACCTCCGGTCCAAGACAGATCCATGGCGCGACTGGTTTTCACGATACTCGGATGCGGTTCCTCAGGCGGTGTTCCCCGCCTCGGCGGACATTGGGGCGATTGCGACCCTGCCAATCCGAAAAACCGTCGCAGACGATGCTCCATGCTGGTGGAGCGCGTTACCGAAGCTGGGACAACGCGCGTTCTGATCGACACCGCTCCGGATCTGCGCGAACAGCTGCTTGATGCCGGCATCGGCAACTTGGACGCCGTGATCTACACCCATGGGCACGCCGACCATGTGCACGGCATCGACGACCTGAGAATGATCGTTTTCAACCAGCGGGCACGGCTGCCTGTCTGGGCGGATGCCCCGACGAGAGAGCGTCTGATGGACGGGTTTTCGTACGCCTTCGTGCAGCCTGAGGGGTCGACCTATCCACCTATTCTCGACATGCACCTGCTGGACGGACCTGTCACGATCAATGGTGCTGGTGGTGAAGTCACATTCAACCCATTCGCCGTGCGCCACGGATCCATCGACGCCTTGGGTTTCCGGATTGCCGGTCTTGCTTATCTGCCAGACGTTGCCACGATCCCGGATGAGGCTTGGCCCTCTCTGAAAGATCTGGATGTCTGGATCCTTGATGCGCTCCGCCGTGACCCGCATCCAACGCATGCGCATCTGGCCCAGTCGCTGGAATGGATCGCCGAAGCGAAGCCACGGCAAGCCTTTCTGACCAACATGCACATCGACCTCGACTACGAGACCTTGCTGGCCGAGACCCCGGATCACGTCGCGCCGGCTTACGACGGTTTGAAGATCGAATTGCAAGACTGATGCAGGCCCTTCTGGACGTCATCCTGCCCGTCTTCTTCGTGCTTGGCTTTGGATATCTGGCTGTCGCACGTGGCTGGTTCTCGGAAGCGGGTGTCGATGGGCTGACGCGCTTCACGCAAAGCTTTGCCATTCCTTGCCTGCTTTTCCGGGCCGTCAGTCAGATGGATCTGGGCGAAGGGTTCGATCTGGCGATGATTGCGAGCTTTTATCTGGCAGCCCTGATCTGCTTTCTGACCGGCATCTTCGTGGCCCGCGTGCTGTTCAAGCGCCCCGGAACAGATGCTGTGGCCATCGGTTTTTCCTGTCTTTTTTCCAACTCCGTCCTTTTGGGCCTGCCTATAACCGAACGGGCCTTTGGTGCTGAGGCGCTTCTCGGAAACTATGCCATCGTCGCGCTCCACGCGCCGTTTTGCTACATGGTTGGCATCACGGCGATGGAGATTGTTCGCGCGGAAGCCGGCGCGTCCCTCCAGAGCACGACGTTGCGCGTTCTAAAGGCCATGTTCCGCAACGCGCTGATCATCGGCATCTCGCTTGGCGTTGTCGTGAACGTCACGGGGTTCTCGTTGCCGCAAGTGGTTGCAGACGGGGCAGATCTGATGGCCCGCGCAGCACTGCCCGCCGCACTTTTCGGGCTGGGTGGGGTCTTGGTCCGCTACCGGCCAGAGGGTGATTTGCGCCTGATCTTCGTCATGTGCGCCATATCGCTTATCTTGCACCCGCTGCTTGTCTGGACGTTCGGACGCGGCACCGGACTGGATCAGGATGCGTTCCGATCTGCTGTTCTGACGGCGTCTATGGCACCGGGGATCAACACCTACATCTTTGCCAATATGTATGGCGTCGCCAAACGCGTTTCTGCCTCTACGGTTCTTCTGGGAACAGCATTCAGTATTGTGTCGATCTGGGTTTGGCTGTTGCTCATTCCCTAAGGGAAGTTGCCAAATTGGCGACAGTTTCCCGAAATTGTCATGATCGTGACCTTACTTGACCACAGTTCTCATTCAGAAGGACGATGACGAGCTGTATGGGATACCGTCATGAGCAACGTAGTCGCACTGAAAGCACCAACACAGACGCAAGACACGCGTCGCCGCAAGCGTGGCTCGGTCACACTTTTCGTTCACATCAAACGGACAAGCATGATTGCGCGGCTGCCGCATAAGGTTGCAAACGCAAGCTGACAGTCCCTTACTGGCACGAACGAAAAAGGGCGCGATCGTTGATCGCGCCCTTTTCGCCTGTCGTACCGGCTGGCTCTGATCATTGACCAGAACCACCTGCAAACTTGATCACGCGGGTCGGCATTGCATTGACCTGGCCGCGATCAACCGATGCGATGTCTTCCGTCGCAACGGGCTCTGAAACTTCCGCTGCCTGAGTGTAATTCACCTTCACGACCGTGATTGAGATGTTGTCCTGATCCGGATCACCAAGCGCCTCGACCGATTTCAACAGAATATGCGCAATCTCGGTGCTGGAGCGGCTCTGATTGTCGGTAAGGATCGTCTGGATCTCCTCATCCGACAGGAACTGAAGCCCGTCCGAGGAACAGATGAAGATGTCACCTTCCTTAACGGTGAACGCTTCGCGCGGGCAGTCGATCTTGGCAATCTTGTCACCCAGCAGGACAGAACGCAGGCAGTTCCGGTCCGGGTGATTGCGACCTTCGTCCTCAGTCAGCATTCCGGTGGCGACCATCATGTCGATCTCTGGTGCCATGGAGTGATCTTCGTTCAGCTGGCTCATCCGCCCTTCCCGGAACAGATAAAACGGAGAGTCGCCAACAGATATCCAGTAAAGCCGATCCTCCACAAAGACCGGAGCAATCAGCGTCGCACCCATCCCGTAGTTTTCGGGGTTGTCGATCACATACTCGCGGATGCAGTCATTCGCGGTCATCATCGCTTGGTAGAGGATGCGCGGTATCTCGGCCTCGTAGTTCAGAAGCTCGGCCGACTTGAATTTCAGTTCCGCGAACATCTCGGTCACGATGATGTTCGACGCGATCTCACCGGCGGCATGACCGCCCATCCCATCGGCAAGCACCATGTATCCGACATCCATCCCGACCGGGAAGTCTGCAATCAAGGAGTCTTCCTGGATCTCGCGCTGGCCGATGCCAAGTGCCGATGCGACGTCAAAGCGTGGATTATGCATAGCCCACATTATTGGTGCCTCCCTCAGCCTTTGGCTGCCAGTTGAATGATTTGCTGCAAAGCGCGACCAGCCGAAGCGTCGTCTCGCCGATGCTAATAAGATCACCGTCCTTCACAGGCGCGGTGCCAGAGGTGGGCGTTCCGTTTACAAGCACACTATTTGCCTTCCCACCGTCCCCTAGAAGAAATACGTGGTCGGTATTGTCGTAAGCTAAAGCGGCATGGTTCGACCGGGAAATCGCCATGTCGCCGAAATCCAGCCGGATCGTCTGATCATCGCCACGTCCAATACTGGCCAAGCCACCGTTCAACGTGAACCACTCCCCTGCGCCCGGGCCGTCGACCACGACGATCCAACCCACAGGATTTTTGACCTTGGGCTCACCGGCAACCGGGTCATCGTCGACCGTTGATGCGGGCTCTTCGTCGAAGCCCAGAAGACGCGTCTTGACCCGCCCCTTCTTCGGACGCGGACGGCGCACGCTTGGGTCTTCTTCATGACCTGCCGGAGCAGGAGCAACAAACGGTGACGCCGCTTCAGCGCCGACTTCAGCTTCGCCCAAGAACGCCTCCGGCTCTTCAGGCTCTGCCACGACCGCTGGCGCTGCCGGCGTCTCAATCGGCGCGAATTCCGGCGACGGCTCAGACAGCACGCGATCTCCGCCATGAAGCATCAAGACCTCCGCCGACTCCTCGACCACGGCCTCTTGGACCGGTTCGAGATCACCCACGTTCGCGGGCGCATCGTCTGCGGCTGGCAGATCGGAAATGTCAGCATGGATAAAGGCCGGCACGTCTTCTGCCGGCTTCGTCTCAATCTCTTCGGCGCGACGTGCGCCTCCTCTAAACAAACCTCTAAACAATCTCATGTGCCGCCCTCCTCTGGGCTCGCAAATGCGTTTAGTTGGTGGTTGGCCCGTGCGGGACGGTGGCAAAGTGCATTTCACCTCCCCGACGAACGACGAAATTCAATGTTTCGGTTCCCGCCGCGAGTTCTCTCTCAGCGATCATTATCAGTGTGTCTGGACTGTCGATCATTTCCGCTCCGCCACGTAGCGACACAAGCTCATCGCCACGCTGGAAAGAGCCGTAGCGAACGTGCAGCGGCTCAACGACCGTCGTGGTCCAAGAACCATTGCTCAACGTCGAATGCAGGCGGTCACCAGATGGCAATGTCGTTTCGCGAACGACTGGTAGCTCAAGCGTCTGGACAAAGCTGCTTGCACCATCCGCAGACTGAACGCCGAAGATCACGTCAACAATCTGGCCGGGTTCAAGATCATTTGCTGGGGCCACGATCCGCTCGATGTCATCCAGTGACTGGACCGGCACGCCGTTGACCACTCTGATCTGCTGGCCGGGCTGAATCCACGATGGGGCTGCGCGGTCCAGTCGGAACACGCGCGCCGGGTCATTTGCGTCAACAGCAAATGGCAGATCGATTTTCACCGTACTGGAAAGCGGAACGAAGGAAATCGCCGCATCTTCGACCGCAGGGTTGAGCGATGTCGCCGCGGCAACGCCCGCGACGATCGTGTCTTTCCACGCGCCGTATTGGTACCAGACAACCGCGCAAGTCAGCAGGGCTGTGGCAACGGCGCGACGCGCGAAAGAACGCGACTTTACCTTCTCGCGTTGTGCTTCCTTCAGCGAAATCGCAGGCGGTTCGTCATCTTCCAGAACGCGAACGCTGTGGATTGCCGGACGGGCACTGCTGCGCTTTGGCTCAGCGGTATTTCGGATCGGACGACGTGGCGCAGGCGCTGCTTGTGGCTCTGCAGCGCCCTCCTGATTTGACTGCGCCTCGGCAGGCCTGTCGTCTCTGTCAGAGCGGCGATGGGGACGCGAAGCGGCGGCCTGACGCTCGTCCACCTTGCGCAGGACTTCTTCCAGCTGCGCTTGTTCGGCCCGGTCCGGATCGCTCTCCACCAGATTGTGGATCGTGGCCTCAAGATCATTGTCGACAGCCAATTTGACAGCCGCCTCTTTCTTTGGCTCGGACTGTGGCGCGCTGCTGAGGATCTCCAACCACTCTGCCGCCGTCTGCAAGCGGTCGCGCGGGAAAATGTTCAGCGCCTTGTCTATCGCCTGCAGGAAAGTCCGGTTGTAGCCACGGGCCCGCACTGCGGCTGGGACATACGGGTCGGGATCATTTCCAGCGACCGCCGCCAGGCGATCCTGCGCATTCGGCGGCATCGTATCTGTGATCAGATGGTAGATCGTCGCTGCCAATGCATAGAGGTCAGAGCATGGGAACTGATCGCTGCCGGACAAATAGAATTCCTGTGGCGAATACCCGTCTTTGACAACACGCATGGCCGTCAAAACGCGGCTGGCCCGCGTCGCCGTCTCGCGCGCGGCCCCGAAGTCGATCAGGACAGGTTCACCTTCCGCAGTGACCAAGATGTTGTCAGGCGAGATATCGCGATGCAGGACACCTTCGCTATGAATGAACTTCACCGCATGGAGAAGCTTGACCAAAAGCCGATGAACCTGCTCAGGCGCGAGGTCGGATTTGGAGTCTTCAATGATGTCCAGAAGATCGCGACCATCCACAAAGTCCAGTGCCATGTAGGCCGTATCGTTGTCTTCGAAGACCTGATGCACGCCAACGATGTTTGGGTGCTTCAGCCGGGCCAGGTTGCGGGCTTCCTGAACGAAAAGGCTGACGATGGACTTGAATTCGCTGGCATGGGCGCGAGACCGCACACCAACAACCGTTTCGCTGCGCCGGCAGAATGCGCTCGGAAAACATTCCTTGATGACAACGTGGCGGTGCAGGCTGTCCTTGGCCAGGTAGGTAATACCGAAGCCGCCGCTATTGAGGTATTCCTCAATGACATATTGCCCGTGCAACAACGGCGTGCCGGGAAGAAGTTCGTCGACGAACTTCTCCTCACCAGTTCCGTTTGCGTTCAGGTTCGTTGTCATTTCTCACCCATGGACAATCCGCCTCAGAGAGCGGCTTAGAGTCCGTAGTGGCTGGGAAATCTGTCCAAAAAAGGATGCAAATGGGATGAATGAGTGGTTGTACTGTCAACCAATGCAAAACGATTGCGCCTGATTATCGACAACCGTTTCCAAATCACGTGGCAATATACCCCGCGAACGGTCGACGATGCACCGGAGGCCGCGCCGCATCGTCTCAAATTCTGACGAATCCGGTATCAGTCGAGCCGCTTGACCGAGCCATCCTTGCAGGAAGCATCTGCCGCGTCGGCCAAAATCTGCGCCTTGAGCCCATCTTCGCCCGTCGGCGTCACCGTCTGACCGGCTTCAATACAGGAAACGAAGTGCTCCATCTCGGCGCGGTAGGCATCCGCGTAGCGTTCCAGGAAGAAGTCTTGCGCTGGCGCGCGTGCAAACCCACGCCCATCCGAGAACTCGACCGTGTTGGCCAACACGTTGTCGGCACGCACCATCGCTTTGGAACCATGGACCTCAATCCGCTGGTCATAGCCATAAGTCGCCCGACGGGAATTCGAAATCTGGCACAGCTTGCCGCTGGCGGTCTTCAACGTCACCGACGCGGTATCAACATCGCCCGCTGCACCAATCGCGGGATCGACAAGGTTCGACCCTTGGGCGAACAATTCGACCGGTTCTTCGCCCAAGAGAAAGCGCGCCATGTCGAAATCATGGATCATCATGTCCCGGAACAAGCCACCGGAGCTTTTCACGTAGTCAATCGGCGGCGGGCTTGGATCCCTGGACAGGATCGTCACCAGTTCCACATCGCCAACATCGCCAGCTTCAATGCGCGCCTTCACAGTTCTGAAATTCGGATCGAAGCGTCGGTTGAAGGCCGTCATGAACGGCACACCAGCTTGCTTGACCACTGACAGGCAAGCCCTGATGCGCTCCACCGAAAGGTCGATCGGCTTCTCGCAGAAGATCGCCTTCCCGGCCGCTGCGGCCGCGTGGATCAGATCGTAGTGCGTGGTGGTCGGCGTTCCGATCAGGATCGCGTCTATTCCAGGATCCGCGATGATGTCTTCCGTTGTCATCACCTTGGCGCCTGTTGTTGCCGCCAAAGTTTCGGCGGCCGCCGGGAAGGCGTCCGAAACCGCTGCCGCCCGCGCATTCGTCATGCCCATCAAGGACCGGGCATGCACCTGCCCGATGCGCCCGCATCCCAAAAGTCCGATGTTCAACATGGATGTCAGCCTTTCAAATTCGCGAGCACACGGCGCGTGGCCATCATGACAGGATCTTCGGTTTCGCTGAGGATCGAAACGCGATCAAACCGGTCAGCGTCCGCCGCCACTGCGTCCCGCAATGCCGACCCAAACGCCATCCGGAGCTCTGTGCCGATGTTGTATTTGCAGATCGATGTGGTTTGGGCGAGGTGCCTGCGCTGTTCGGCCGGCACGCCAGAACCGCCATGGATCACCAGAGGCACATCTGTGATAGCGTCAATGGCGGCAATGCGCGCTTCGTCCAGTCCGCCTTTCTGTTCGGTCTGCAAATGCACATTGCCCACGGATATCGCCATCGCATCGACCCCGGTTTCGCGTGCAAATCGCGCGGCTTCTTCCGGATCCGTTCCGGCAGAAGCTTCACCGTTGTCATAGCCGACAAATCCGATCTCGCCTTCGCAGGACACGCCTTGCGCATGCGCAAGCTCTGCGATGGCTGCCGTTTCATCGATGTTTTGTTCCAATGGCTTCCGCGAGCCATCGAACATCACCGAGGTAAACCCGCTGTCGAGCGCGATCAGACAGTCTTCTTTGGAGTATCCATGATCCAGATGCGCGACGACGGGGACACTTGCCCCTTCGGCCAGATTTCGGAACATCGCGCCCAGAACGGGTAACGGAGTGTGTGCCCGACACCCCGGTCCCGCTTGCAAGATCACCGGGCATTCCTCAGCTTCGGCGGCCCGCACATATGCTCGCATGTCTTCCCAGCCAAGCGTGACAAGGCCACCCACTGCGTACCCGCCTTTCAAGGCAGGCTGCAGCACGTCCGCAAGTGTCGCCAGCGTCATTTGAACTTGGCAATCATGTCTTTGATGCCGGGGATCGTTTCGATCTGATAGGCATGCGTAGGTTGGAAATACTGCACAAGGCTTCGCTGGCTCAGTCCGCCGAGGATCGTGAAATAGTACATCTCGTATCCCGGCAAAACGGCGCAGGGGTGATACCCCTTGTCGAGGCAAATCGTCGAGCCATCCACGATGTGGTACGCGTCGCCCGGCTTATTGTCTTCCCGTTGAAGCATCTGAACGCCCGAGCCATGGTTCGGGCGGAAACGGAAGTTGTAGGTCTCATCGTGTCGCGTTTCGTCCGGAAGACGATCCGTGTCGTGCTTGTGGCTTGGGAAACCGGACCATCCACCCTGCCCGACCGTGAACAGCTCCGAGACCAGAAGCCGCCCAACCTTGTCGTGCTGCTTCTGACCCAGGATGTGCTTGATCTTGCGGTGCGTTTTGGTGTCGTCCGAACCGTATTGGACCAGATCCAGTTCGTCCGAGCGAACGGCAAACGGCTCCAGCGTCTTGTCGTAAGCGGCGCCGGCCACGAAGACCTCGGCGGCGTCTGACGTGCACACCATCTGCGCCTTGGCACCACTTGGCACATAGACCCCTTCAGGTTCGCCATCCCAGACATCAACGCCCCGCCCGCCAAGCCCGCTTGCTGCAAACCCTTCGACCTCCACGTCAACGGTTCCGGTTGCGGGCACGATGCAGGTCTCATAGCCCGGCACCTGATATTCAAACGCCTGCCCCTTGGTGAGCTTGACGATGTTGAAATAGTTCAGCGGAACAAGAGCATCGTTCACATCCACGATCGGCTTGTTCTGATTGTCATAGGGCGCGATGTGCATGAGCGTTTTCCTTATGGTTCCGTGGGGCCGGCGTGGCCTTTGAGAAAGTCTTCGAGTTGATCTGGCGACGGCATGGCAGGCGCGCAGCCGGGCTTGGAAACTGTGATCGATGCCGATGCGGAACCGCGCAAGACCGAAGTCCTGAGATCGTGTCCATCAGCCAATGACGTCATGAGTCCCGCCATGAACGCATCACCTGCACCATTGGGTTTGACCGCGGTCACGGGATAGATCCCTGTCCGGATTTCGTCGCCTTCATAGAACGTTACGGCGCCGCCTTCACCCATTTTATAGATGACGAGGCTTGCCGAGGTCTCGGACAGGCGCTTGGCCGTCTCTAGCCCCTTGGAGTAGTCGCCGGCCATGAAGCCGAATTCCTCGTCATTGCCGACGATCATATCCGACGCTTCCGCCGCGCGGGTCAGCACGTCCGAGGCCTCTTGCGCCGACGTCCAGCTATAGGGACGATAATCCACGTCGAAGATGATCGGCAAACCCGCGGCCTTCGCCAGTTCAAAACTTCGATGCGTGGCACTGCGCGACGGCTCTGCTGCGAAAACAGTGCCCGCTGTGATCAAGGCGCCGAACGCGGAATAGTCCACCGCTTCAACGTCTTCCATGTCCATCTGAAAGTCGGCCGCGCCGTTGCGGTAGATCACATTGCGATGATCTTGGAGGACGCTTTCATAGACCGCGAGAGAATTGCGATACTCACCGCCAACCTTGCGAACATGGGTTGGGTCGACACCGTAGTGGCGAAGCCGGTTGATGCAGTAGCTGCCAACGGAATCGTCGGAAACACACGTCACAAGCGAAGCGCGCCCGCCAAGCTTGCAGATGCCAGCACCGATGTTGGCCGCTGACCCGCCAAGATCCACTGTCAGCGCTTCTGCCTCTTCGACCTTCACGCCAACGTCGGTAAAAAAGTCGATGCCGGCCCGTCCGACGATGACGAAATTGTTGGTCTTGATGCCGTTAAGGAGCGCGCTCATCAGGTCAGACGCCTTGCCGTTGGCGGTCGCGGCGCGTGGCCTCTACGTCTTCGTGTGCAGCCTTGACCTTGGGCTTGTCCGTGATGTGCGGTGTGCCGATTTCCCACCACGTATGCCCTTCCGTTGTCCACCCATCGTAAGGGTCAACCTTCATGACAATGACGTAAGTCCGATCTGCGTCCTGTGCGCGCTTGAACGCAGCACCCAATTCGGAGGCGTGTTCGACGGTTTCTGCAATAGCGCCCATCGCGCGCGCATGCGCCTCGAAATCAACGCCAACCTGATGGGTTGCCGTCGGAGTGTCCGCGATCAGGTTGTTGAAGCTTTCTTGCCCCGTATTGTTCTGCAGCTTGTTGATGACGGCAAAACCCCCGTTGTCCAACACCAGGACAATCATCTTTTTTTCTGTCAAAACAGAAGAGTAGATGTCTGAGTTCATCAAAAGGTAAGACCCGTCACCGGTAAAGACGATGGTGTCGCGGTCCGGTTCCCGTTCAGCCTGCGCGATGCGTGCGCCCCACCCACCGGCAATCTCATAGCCCATGCAAGAGAAGCCAAATTCCACATCGACAGTGCCAATGCCAAGCGTCTTCCAATTGGCCGTCACTTCCGCCGGAAGACCGCCTGCCGCAGCAACGACGCGGTCCTTTGCGTGACAAAGGTCATTCACGACGCCAATGGCCTGCGCATATGAGTTCGGACGGTTCCCGACGCGGGTATTGTCAGCGACATAGGCATCCCACTTCGCCCGCTCCTCGCGCGCCTCTGACGTCCATGCAGCTGGCGATGTGTAGTCCAACTTGGCTTGCAAGGCTGGCAATGTCTGCTTTGCATCCCCGATGACCGTTGTGGCCATGTGTTTCGATGCATCGTGGCGGCCCACGTTCATGCCGATAAACCGGGCATCCTTTGCGAAAGCGGTCCAACTGCCCGTGGTGAAATCCTGAAGACGGGTGCCGACGGCCAGAACGACATCCGCCTTTTCGGCAATCGCATTTGCGCTGTCGGATCCCGTGACACCGATGGGTCCGATGTTCAGATCGGGGTCATGCACGAAGTTCGCGCGCCCGGCGATGGTTTCAACGACGGGAATGCCCGTCGCTTCTGCAAAAGCCGTCAATTCCGCGACGGCATCGCCGTACTGAACCCCACC
>CAZMKY010000358.1:0-7581 GCA_964566835.1 uncultured Rhodobacterales bacterium | reverse complement strand
TAAGCGGTAGACCGCAAGTCAGACCCGTCAGCCTCTGCAGCCGCGACGGGCGGCACCGGGTCGGCAAGGATGACCCTGACCCCGGCGGCGTGCGCGGCGGCGGCTGCGCTCAGCCCCGCCAAACCACCACCCGAGATGAAGATGTCCGTGTCTACCATAGCCCAGAGCTAGGGCCTTCGGCGCAAAACGAAAAGCCTCAGCGAACGATCTGCGACAGGAAGCCCGCCAGATCGTCGGTATGATGTTCGATGTGGTCGGCCGGATATGGTGCAGGGGCGACATGGATGGTTTTCATCCCCATCGCGAAGGGCGCTGCCAGATTGCGCGGCTCGTCTTCGAACATGGCAGCGCTTTTGGTCTCCAGCCCGTCGGTGCCGAAGACCGTCTCGAATGCGACCCGTTCGGGCTTCGGTCGAAAACCTGCGTGCTCAACGCCGTAGACGGCTTCGAACAAATCCTCGATCCCGCGGGCCCTGAGGACGTTCCGTGCGTAGGGCTCCGAACCGTTGGTGTATACAATTCGGCGACCGGGCAACGCGCCTAGCATGGCCGTCAACTTTGGATCAGGTTCCAGGGCGTCGAAAGAGATGTCGTGCACATCCGTCAGATAGGGTGCGGGGTCGATGTCATGTTCTGCCATCAGGCCCGCCAAGGTTGTGCCGTGCTCTCGCCAATAGACATCGCGAAGCCGATCCGCTTCGGCGTGGTCAACACCCAACGCCTCTTGAACCCAAGCCGTCATGCGCACTTCGATCTGGTCGAATAGCCTGACCGCTGGCGGATAGAGCGTGTTGTCGAGGTCAAAGACCCAAGTGGTCACATGAGAAAACTGATCGCGCATCATGGCGTTGGCCTAGCCTTGACGGGTGCGTCTTGCAACGCACTATGCACTGCCTTTGTCCCGGCGTATGGTCGGGGCCAAGATCCAAAGGGACGAAGAAGACGATGAGCGATGCCAAGACCGGCCCAGTCGATGCCTACCAACTGATCCTGAATGCCATCGACACCGGTACCTATCGGCCGGGTGACCGCTTGGTCGAAAGCGAACTGGCCGAGCGCTTCGGCGTGTCACGCACGCCGATCCGCGAAGCCTTGCAACGGCTAGAGACGCAGTCGCTTCTGGCGCGGGACGGACGAAGCCTTGTGGTGGCCTCGCTTGATCATAGTCAGATGGCAGAACTTTATATCGTGCGCTCGGAACTGGAAGGCTTGGCCGCGCGGCTTGCAGCGCGACACGCCACCGAAGAGGAAATCCGCCTGCTGCGCGAGATGGTCGAAGAAGACCGCGCGCTGACGGACGACCCGGTCGCGCTGAGCCGCACCAATCGCCGCTTTCACAGGCAGGTGCATCTGGCATCGCACAACCGCTTCCTCGTGCAGCAGCTGGACCTTGTATATCGCTCCATGGCGCTAATGACGACGACATCGCTGGCGGCCGAAGGGCGCAGCACAACGGCCGTGGATGAACATGCCGCCATTGTCGAAGCGATCGCAAACACCGACCCGGACGCTGCATATGCCGCGCTCAAGGCCCACATCTCGACCGCGTTTGAAGCCCGGTTGCGCCGTGACGCAGACGAAGCCGCGCTGCGCGACGCCAGCTAGGTCTTGTGCGCCTGAAGCGTGGTTGATGAAAATCCGTGCCGCGTCTTGTCCCAATAAAATGGGCGGGTGATCAGTTCTGAAAACCCCTTCCAACTGGCGATGGCGGCCAGTGGGAAATAGAGGTGCATCAATGGCACCCAAAAGATCAATCGCCGATGCTTGGCAGATGAAACCGCCAAGGCATTGATGCCGATGGTCAGAATCTCGGCCCCGAAGAACAGGACCGTGACGGCAAGGATCAAGCCGGGGCTGGCCACGTCTGCGAAAGGGTGGGGATATCCGAAAACCACCAGCCAGAAAGACCAGAGAAGCGGTGCCAGCAGAAACTGTGAGAGCGTCCCGAAGAACAGGATCTGGACGCCCAGGAACTTCAGCGTCCCCAACTCCCCCCATAGTCGCAAGGGGGAACGCATGTGCACCGCCCACGTCACGGCATAGCCTTTGATCCATCGGGACCGTTGCTTGATCCAGGCGGGAATGCTGCTTGTCGCCTCTTCTTCGGTGACGGAATTCAGAAACTCGGTCCGAAAGCCCCGCCGCGCAAGCCTGAGGCCCAGATCGGCGTCCTCTGTGACGTTGTGGGCATCCCAGCGCCCGAGCGCGCGCAAGACGTCGGCGCGGAAGAACAGCGTGGTGCCACCAAGGGGGATGACCATGCGAAGCCGTGCAAGCCCCGGCAAGATCAGTCCGAACCAAGTCGCATAGTCGATGGTGAAACATCGCGTCAGCCAGTTCTGGCGCGCATTGTAGAAATCCAGAACGCCTTGCAGGCAGGCGACGTCAGGCGCAGCCTGATCAAAATGCGCGGCGACCTTCCGCAACTGGTCCGGCGCAGGCCAATCCTCGGCATCATAGACACCGACAATGTCACCACGCGCGAAATCCAACGCGTAGTTCAGCGCACGGGGCTTCGTCCGGATCGTGCCCCGTGGCACCGGCAAGACACGCATCCAGTTGGGAATGTCCGCGTCCGAGATGGCGGCATGGGTCAGTGCGTCGTCGTCTTCCAGGACAAGGATCAGGTCTAGTTGCGCCTTCGGATAGTCCAACTGGGACAGACGCGCGATCAAACGCTCCGCGATTTCGCGTTCCCGGAAAAGCGGCACCAAGACCGAGATGACAGGAAGCGCGTGGTCTTTCAGGGGACGGATCGGGTAGGGCTTCCGACCTTTTGCACGATGCTCGACAATCGCTGCAGCGGTGCGCAGGCCCGTTACCGCCAAAAGGGTGACGACCGCCCAACTGGTCAGGAACAGGATCAACCCCGCCGGCCAAACCAGAGCTGCAGCCAATACAAGTGCAAGCAAGGTCAAGACGATGGAAGCTGTCCTGAGACCCGACCAATCCCGGCAGCTTTCCTGCGCTGCGGTACGCCGTTCTGCCAACCCGGCGAGTTCCGGGCCAAGCACGGACGCAATCGCGGTGTCGCGCGCCTGTCGCGTCGTTGGTAACAAAGCTACGGGGCCATGCTTGGCTTCCAGCGCCCTGACTGTGCCGATTGGAAGACCGCGTTCCGGTGCGGCAACGACCGTCAGGGCGCCAGCGCGCCCAATCGGCAATGCGTCTGTACCAATCTGATCGCCCAAAGCCTCTGTTGACAGAAAGCGCGGGTCAATCTCCAAGGGGGCCGCACCGCTTGTCGTAAGAGTGGACAAAGACCCCATGAACATCACTCGCTACCAGTCAGACAATAGCCTTGTCTGACCTGATCACGGTTAATTCGGGGTTAACTGAAACGCCTTTCGGCGTCAGGCCCGCGCGGCCATTGCGTCGGCGAAGCGTTCGAACAAATAGAAGCTGTCTTGTGGGCCGGGGCTGGCTTCCGGGTGGTACTGGACCGAGAAGACCGGACGTTCTTTCATGCGGATCCCACAGTTCGATCCGTCAAAGAGCGAGACATGTGTTTCCTCGACATTGTCCGGCAACGTCTGCGTGTCCACGGTGAAGCCGTGGTTCATCGAGGTGATCTCGACCTTCCCGGTGGTGTAGTCCTTGACCGGATGGTTCGCGCCGTGGTGGCCGTGGTTCATCTTCACAGTCTTCGCGCCAAGTGCCAAGGCCAGCATCTGGTGGCCAAGGCAGATGCCGAAAACCGGAATGTCCGATTGCGCCAGCACGCCTTGAATCATCGGGACAGCGTATTCTCCCGTCGCAGCCGGATCGCCGGGACCATTCGACAGGAACAGCCCGTCAGGGTTAAGGGACAGCACGTCTTCCGCCGTTGCCGTGGCCGGCAAAACGGTCACGTCGCAGCCGGCACTGGCAAGGCAACGCAGGATGTTGCGCTTGGCGCCATAGTCAATCGCCACGACCTTGTGGCCCGGCGTGGTCCGTTTCGGAAAGCCGTCCGGCCAAGCCCAGCGCATTTCGTCCCAGCGATAGGATTGCGCGCAGGTGACGTCCTTGGCGAGGTCCAGACCTTCCAGCCCCTTGAACTCCCGCGCCTTGGCGACAAGATCTTCCAGATCAAAATTGCCATCCGGATCATGCGCCAATGCGACATGCGGCGCGCCTTGCTGACGAATTGCCCGCGTCAGTCGGCGTGTGTCGACGGCGCCCATCCCGATGCGGCCCCGGCTGGCCAGCCAGTCGCGCAAATCGCCCGTTGCCCGCCAGTTCGAAGGCTCGGTCGGGTCCCACTTCACGACCAAGCCGTCCGCCACAGGATCCGCCGTCTCGTCATCCTCGGCATTGACGCCGACATTGCCGATATGCGGGAAAGTAAAGGTGACGACCTGACCTGCATAGGACGGGTCGGTCATGATCTCCTGATATCCAGTCATCGCGGTGTTGAAGCAAAGCTCGGCCACCGTCACACCGGTTGCCCCAAAGCCGCGGCCATAGAAGATCGTCCCGTCGGCAAGAGCAAGGCAAGCGGTCGGGTGGCTGACACTTTCAGTCATAAGAACCTCATTCGGGTGCGGTTTTGGCAAATTGGCCCGTGTCTAAAGTCTCTCGCGGGAAGGGTCAATGGACGAGGAGATTTGGCTTTTATAGGAAAATCAATAGCTTGGCTTCGCGTCGCTCTGTTGTGTCGCGGTTTCTCACGCGATATGCATGGGGTCTCTGAAACATGGGGATGAGACAGAGATGGATTTGCGGGCTCAGATCAGCGAAGCGCTGAAAACGGCCATGCGTGACAAGGACCAAGCGCGGCTATCGACGCTGCGTCTTGTCAACGCGGCCATCAAGGATCGGGACATCGCGCTCAGAGGCGAAGGGGGCGACCGGGCCGAAACGGGCGTGGTGGATTCCGACATCCTTCAGATCCTCGGCAAGATGGTGAAACAACGCCAGGAAAGCGCCAAGGCCTATGAAGAGGGCGGCCGTCTTGAGTTGGCCGAGAAAGAGCGTTCGGAAATCTCGGTCATCGAAGATTTCCTTCCCAAGCAGCTGGATGAAACCGAGACTGCATCCGCCATCGATGCGGCCATTGCCAAGACAGGCGCGACCTCAATCCGCGATATGGGCAAGGTCATGGGCGAGTTGAAATCGCGTTATACCGGCCAAATGGACTTTGGCCGCGCCGGCCCGATTGTGAAGGATCGGCTGGGCTAGGGCCGCTTTTGAGTATTTGGAGCAGAATGAAGGGCACCCACCGCATCATTCTGCCGAAAATACTCACCTTGCGGACGCGAAGGCGCGCACCAGATCATTGTAAAGGTCCGCGCGCTCTTCCGGTGTCAGGAACGCACCGATTTCGACCTCGCGGTCGCCGCCTTTCAGCGTCAGGTAATTCTCCACCGGACCGTCAGCGTGGAGTGCGACCCGAACCCAATAGGGGTTTGCCGTCCATTCCTTGATCGGTCCACGGGCCGGTCGGTGTGCAAGATGGACGCTGTCGCCTGCCAACGTCAGCTCTTCTGCGATCTGCCGGTCAGCCTTGTTGCGCATGATTGCGTACCAGATGGCCCACATCGCAGCGATCAGGAACAAAAGCAAAACCCAAAGCACGGGTGATCCGAGGACCGCCAGAAGCGGCATCAGAAGCATGAGCGCGGTTCCGCCAATGAACGTCGCAAAGCCATTCGCCGTCATGCTTTGGTGCGGCCAAAGCGTGAGGGCTTGCGTGTCTTGTGTCTCGGACCAGCGGTATGGCATGGCGGAAGAATAGGGCGGTCGAAGCGTGGCTTCCAGTCCGCGGTCTGCGACATTCGGCGCTTTGCGTTTAGTGGACCAGACGTCGGCGCAGATCTTCATCCGGAAGCGCGCAGAGGTCATCACGCCCGAACAAGGCATATCGGTTTCGCGCCAGCCGGGCATAGAGCCAGTCTTGAACCGTTTCGGGCAACCAGCCCAGCCACGCCAGCGCGCTGAAGGCTGGTGAAAGACGACGGCCAAGGCGCAGAATGGCTGTCAGTGAACCGCAAGCGTGGCCGTCTTCGACCATCAGCCATGAAGCCGGATCGTCCGGGTTCAGGCCGTAGTGCGCCAGTAAGGCCTGCCCAAGGGGCGAGCGGACGGGGGCAATGCGAACTTGATCCGCCTTGTCCCATCTGGCAATCCGCCGCGCCGCGCCGGAACACAAGGCACACTCGCCATCCATGACCAGCAAAATCCGGCTGTCGTCAAAAGGCGGTACGGCACCGTCGCTCTGGTAGCTTTGGTTCGGGCGGTCAATGGGACGCATGGTAACGGCTCCTTAAACCAGAAGTCGGGTTGCGTGGTGCGCATTTCAATGCGGCAGATTGTGCGTCCCGTTCGCACGGGTCAGCAGCCGTTGAGCGGACAGCCCTACAAGGCCCTTCGATACGCGTATCTTCCGCCCTTGGCCTAGCGAGCCCTGGGCAACTGACGGCCCTGCATCCCAGGCGAAAGCCATAAGGAGGCCGGGCCACCTTTTGTGGCGCCACATCAGGCCTTTTGAAAAGGGCCAAGCGGGTCTGACACAGGACAAAAGAAAAGGCCCCACCGGGGCGGGGCCTTTCAATCTTGATATCCGGCAGCGCTAGTGCGCGTGGCCCTTGTCCCAGTCTTCGCGCTTGGGAAGGGTTTCGAACGTGTGCTCCGGCGGAGGTGTCGGCAGCGTCCACTCCAGCGTGTCAGCCGACGGGTTCCAATAGTTCTCTTCGGTGATCTTCTGACCGGCGCGCAGCGTGTAGATCACGATGCCGATGAACAGAAGGAACGACGCGAAGCTCAGGAACGCACCCCAGGAGGAGACTTCGTTCCACAGCGCGAACTGATCCGGATAGTCGATGTAGCGGCGTGGCATGCCCTGACGGCCCAGGAAGTGCTGGGGGAAGAAGGTCAGGTTGGAGCCGATGAACATCATCCAGAAGTGAACCTTGCCCCAGAATTCCGGGTACTGACGGCCCGACATCTTGCCGATCCAGTAGTAGACACCGGCAAAGATGGTGAAGACCGCACCAAGGCTCATCACGTAGTGGAAGTGCGCAACGACGTAGTAGGTGTCGTGATAGACGCGGTCCACACCAGCCTGGCTGAGGATGATGCCCGTCACACCGCCGACGGTGAACAGGAACAGGAAGCCGAAGGCAAAGAGCATCGGCGTCTTGAACTCGATCGAGCCGCCCCACATCGTCGCGATCCACGAGAAGATCTTAACGCCGGTGGGAACCGCGATGACCATCGTGGCCAGCATGAAGTAGGTCTGCTGCGTCAGGCTCATGCCGACGGTGTACATGTGGTGCGCCCACACGACGAAGCCCAGACCGCCGATCGCAATCAGAGCCCAGACCATCGGCAGGTAGCCAAAGATGGGTTTCCGCGAGAAGGTCGAGATGACGTGGCTGATCAGACCGAAGCCCGGCAGGATGATGATGTAGACTTCCGGGTGGCCGAAGAACCAGAGGATGTGCTGGTAAAGGATCGGGTCACCACCGCCGGCAGGATCGAAGAACGTCGTGCCGAAGTTACGGTCGGTCAGAAGCATCGTGATGGCACCGGCCAGAACTGGCAGCGCCAGAAGGATCAGCCATGCAGTCACGAAGATCGACCATGCAAACAGCGGCA
>CAZMKY010000357.1:0-18704 GCA_964566835.1 uncultured Rhodobacterales bacterium | reverse complement strand
AACTGCAGCCTGTCCTGATCGGCGCCTATGGTGAAGGCGACAAGCCCATTATCGACAGCAAGATCGAGGTCCATCAGGAACCCACGACGAATATCGTATTTCAGGACGTGCACATCACCGGGGGCGCCCGATTGATCATGCCGGAAGACTGGATATTCGACAATGTCACATTCACGGAAGCAGGAGTCGGCATCTCGGACGGCCTCGGCGTGACGTTCCACAACTCCAGCATTTTCGACATCGCAAGGGATGATCCGGCGTTTGGCGATGATTGGCATGCTCACACCGATCGATTGACAGGCCTTTACGCTCAAAAGTCAGAAGGCATCCTGATTGAAGGAGTTTTCGTAGATCACATCGGTTGGACCGAAGGGTATGCGGAAGGCGACGTCCAACCGCCAAGCATGTTCAGCCACAATATCTACATCAACGCGGAGAACTGGGATCTCACAGTTCGCGATACGATCACGATGCAGGCGTCGAGCTTCGGGATCGTGGCACGATCCGGCGGGTTTTTCGAAGATATCCTCTTTCTCGACAACAACGCCGCCATGGACACTTACGGAGGCGACTACGAGGGCAGCGGAGCCATTGGGAACTACACGCTAATTTCCGGCACCGTCGTGACTTCTGCCGGGCATCGTTTTGCTGATCAGATCGGCGCAGTTTCTGCAGGCATTTGGGACTCCGGCAACCTTTCGACATGGGTCGACAACATCATCGCGCATCTGGCGGACCCGAACAATCAGGACGAAATTGACGCCAAAGTCGTGCCACATGCTCCAATCAGACAGGACGATCCTTATTACGACGACACGATCCTCTATCGTTGGAACTCGGAGGAGTACTATTTCCACCCGGATCAAAACGTCGACGATCTGGACACCGACGTTCTTGATCAAACGACAATTCAGCTTTTCACGGCTGCACTTCTTGGGGACGACAACGCAACCATTGGCGATTTGGCGGACTACCTGCGTGCCCAATACGGCAGCGACGCCGAGAAAATCGTTGATGCGGACCTGATCATTGAGTTCTTCCGCGAAGGCTTTGGCCTTGAGGTCGATTTGCGGGGAGAGGCCGAAACCCTTCAGTTTGTCTCGAATGATATTGGCGACGGTGTGCGTTGGGACAACCGGCTGAACTGGGACACCCAAGACCTGCCGGGCACTCAGGATGGCGATAGTGTCGACCTCAATGGCAACGAAGTTGTCTATGGCGGAACGACAACGCTAAGCGGTCTGGATATGGGCGATGGCGGTGCATTGCGCGTGCCACATGGGAAACTCACCGTCGAAAGCGCGATCGAAGCAGGCCCGTCAGGCGCGCAGATTTCTATCGACGGCGCCGGACAGCTTTGGGCCGAAGGTTACGCCGGCGAAGGCGCCTTGGATCTTGACGTTGATGGCGGTCGCTTCGCCAACACTGGTGAGATTACGAACACCGACCTGACTGTAACGGATGGCCAGGCGTTGCTGGCGGTCGATGATGCTGAATTCGAACTTTCGGCCGGTCGGACTCTTGCCATTATCGATGCAGCTTCAAAGGTCGGCTTCGACGGCGAAGATGGCCGCATCGCTCTACTGGACCTCGAAGAGGGCTCGACCGTCCAATTCAGCGGAACCGAGCTTGAGACGATTGAGGAATTCCGCTCGGGCGCTCTGGGCGATGAGACGAATGTGCAGTCTGGCATCAACCTCGGTGACGCGACGCTTGAGATCGACCTGAACAACCTCAGCACGGATCTGGGCACCACCCTGACCCTGATGGATGCTGACGAGCTGATCGGGATATTCGACGAGGCGACGTCCTCGATCGGTGGTCTCGGCGATCGCGACGCGACGATTGTCATCGACTATGAAGAAGATGTCGTCCGTTTGGAGCTTAGCCCCGGGTCGGGCGCCGTCAGCTTCCAGACTGTAGGTGAAGAAACCACCTTCGACGACGGCGAAGAGGCCCTCTGGGCTGCGCTGACCGCTGAGCAGGGCATTGCCAGCGAAGAACTTCCGGATCCCTCGCTGGAGGACGAGCTGATCGACGCCGCCTAACGGATGATCAGCCCCGGCGGTCCGCGACCAGGTCAGGTTGCGACCGCCGGTCCTTTAGCCGGAGGAACCAACTTTCAAAGTAGCGGAAGCTTACTTCGGCCATCGCAATGCTTGCCGCAACAAAGACAACCGACACCAACAACGCGTTTTCTGTTCGGCTGATACCAATCGGTTCCAACAAAATGACGACCAATTCGCGAACAGGGGTATGCCAGAGGTATAGTCCATAGCTGATGGCCCCAACCCGGGCGATCGGACCCCATTTCAATACCGGCGCCAGCATACCATCCTCCCGCACGACCAAGGACGCGATAATCGCGGCCATGAAGAGGTAGGCAAGGATGCTGGGCCAGCTGTAGAAATGGCCCGGTGTAAAGTGAAACACCATGCCCAAACCGACCAAAAGAACGGGCGTCGCCCCCCGATGACCAACGATCGCAAAAAGCGCTTCAAACCCGCGGTGTGTGTGCAGAAAAATCGCCAAGAGTGACCCCAGTAACAAAGCAAGGAATGACAGCGCTGGCAGGTTGAAACTTGATATATCAGTGGGCGGCGCAAGCGTAATTGCCGGTAAGATCCCCAACCCCACCAAGGCCAGAACGATGACAAGCACGCCAGCAAGGCCCAGCCGCCATGCCACCCGACCGGGAAGAAGAACCAGCATCAAAGGCCAGAGAAGGTAGTATTGCTCTTCCACCGCCAAGGACCACGTGGGCGTAAGCAAGGGCATGTCGAACTGAAGGTAATTCGACAAAAAGCCATAGTAGTAAGGCAGCGTTCGCAGATATTCAGTCTGTCCCTTCACGCCGATCCAATAGAACGCCATGACTGACACGACGAGGAAATAGACAGGGACGATCCGCAAGATCCGCCGCCAGTAGAATCCTCGCAAGGAAATTGCACCTGTTTTGGCGTGCTCCCTGAGAAGGAGCGTCGTGATCAGGAAGCCCGACAAGACGAAGAAGAAATCAACGCCGGCAAAGCCGCGCCCCAAAATCCGGGGATGGTCTTCCAGCGACGCGAAGATCGGGCTGTGGTGCCACAGAACCATCACGATGCAGAGACAGCGCAACCCATCCAATGACCCGAAGAAACGAGTGTCGCGGTAGAGTTGATACGCGGTCGGCGTTGCCATTGGTCCTGCGACTGAAACTTCTGCTTTCTCGTGTGATAGGGTACCGTCCCAATCTTGGCGAGATTGTTCACCCAACAAACGACCAAGTGTTGTGCATTGATAAACAATCCCGGGTCAGAATGCTCATTTTGAGTTGATTTTGGCGAATTCTCACCGAGTTGTGTTCCAAGACCAAGCCGGCATGGCCGGAAAGAGCCGAAGTCTGCTATATGATCTGGCCGCGCGCGGAGCGGTGGGGATTCGGAAATTATGTCAGTGACGAGTGATCAAACAATCGGACGCATCGGAGGCATGACCCTAAACGTATGGGGTCTTTTCTGGTTGTGCGTTGCCACCATCGCAGCAGGCCTGTTCTTCTTGCCAGGACTAGATGCGCTTTTGGCTGCCTGGCAGCTTCCCGAATACAGCCATGGCCCCTTGATCCCGATTTTGTCGGGCCTTCTGTTCCTGAGGCAACTCAAGGAAGTTCCGATTGATCCGGGTCCGAAACGCGACCGCTGGATCGGCGTCACTGTCCTTTTGGCCGCCGTCGCGATGGGCACACTTGGTCTGTTGTCCAACATCTCGGACATTGTGGCTTATGCCACCATCCTGTGGGTGGGTGGCCTGCTTTTGGTGAGCTTCGGATGGCAGACGGGCAAGCATTTCTGGCCCCCGGTCCTGCACCTTGTCTACATGCTGCCCTTGCCGGGCGTGCTGTATTACAAGCTTTCGACCTCGCTGCAGCTGGTGTCGTCGGAACTCGGTGTGTGGTTTCTGCGGGTCTTTTCGGTTCCGGTCTTCCTTGATGGCAACATCATCGATCTGGGCATCTATAAACTGCATGTTGCCGAAGCGTGTTCTGGTCTGCGTTATCTCTTCCCGATCATGAGCTTCAGCTACATCTTCGCGGTGCTCTATCGCGGGCCGACCTGGCACAAGGCCGTTCTGCTGTTGTCGGCCGCGCCGATCACTGTCTTTATGAACTCGGTGCGCATCGCCGTGGCTGGCGTCATGGTCAACATCTATGGGATCGAATGGATCGAAGGCTTTACCCACTTCTTCGAAGGCTGGGTCATCTTCTTGGCGTGCATTATCATTCTCTTCGGCCTCGCCCGCATCATGCTGTTTTTCAATTCACGCAAGATGGGTCTGGTTGAAGCATTGGATCTCGAAACCGATGGTCTGGGCCAACAGGCCGCACGCATTGGGCTTGTGCGCCCATCGAAAGCGCTGATCACGGGTGCATTGATGATGGTGGTCGCAGCCACGGCATGGAACCTCATGCCGGAACGGAATGCATCAGCCAGCATCGAGCGCGACAGTTTTGCACTGTTTCCACGCCGGTTGGGCGAATGGGAACAATACGGTGCACCTCGGTCTCTGAGCGCCAGCGTGACACGTTCGCTTGGTGCCGATGATTACCATTCCGTGGATTTCCGCAAGCCAGGCGCAGATGCAGGCGTAGGTCTCTTCATCGCTTGGTACGAAGATCAAAGCCAAGGCGGCGTCCATTCCCCCGAAATCTGCCTGCCGGGTGCCGGTTGGGAAATCGCTTGGCTGGAACGGACGGATATCACCGAAGAAATGGGGTGGGACACACCGTTCCAGATCAATCGCGCGATCATTCAGAAGGGGTCGCAGCGGATGGTCGCTTACTACTGGTTCGATCAAAAGGGCCGCAAAGTCGCGTGGGATTTCGCTGCGAAGTACTACCTGATGATTGACGGTGTCCGCACGGGTCGGACGGATGGTGCGTTGGTGCGCCTGACAACAGGTATTCGCCGCGGTGAGACGGACGAACAGGCCGAGCAGCGGCTGAAAGAAATGCTGCGCGAGCTGATGGGGCCGTTGCCCCGCTTTGTCCCGACCGAGGCCTAATCGCCGTCGCGTTCGGATCGCTGCAGAAGGCGGCTCAGGATGTCGCCTGCGCGCGCGCGCAGCACATCATCTTCCGCCAGTTCGTAGGTGGATCGACTGCGCTTGAAGCCGCCATCCGAAATGGTCTCGACGGGAACGCTCGCGGCATTTGCCAACCGGTTCCAGACGTTCGGATCGTCGCAAAGCGCCTCGTAAGATACGAAAACGGCGTCTTCTGGCGCCGTTTCCAGCAGCCATTCGTAGACGTCACACCAGATGGTTAGCCAGTACTCGACCGACAAGGGCGAACCAGCAGGGCGGTCGCCTGCCATGACGAAGGGGCGGTGGTCCGACCCGAACTCATGGTGGGCCAACCATGTCATGTAGCTTTGCGCGAATGGGTCATCCCTGTGCAGCCCTTCGAACCGCACATGCTGCGACAGAAGAGAGCCGGCATGGTCCGCTGGATTGCGAAACGGAATCAGGATGAGTGCATTCGGAAATGCAGCGCGGATCGTTCCGAGGCGGAGAATGTTATTGTTGTTCTTCGACAGATAACGGGACGCACCAGTCCCGCCTAGAACCGCAGCCACGTAGCGGCGGAATTTCGACACAAGGTCGGTTCCGACACGATGCGGTACCAACCTGTCCGGTTGGATGTAACTTTCACCTTCAAAGACGCGCCAGAAAACTTCGTCCAATGCCTCGGGACTATCCGCTGAAACAGTCAGGCTGTCGCCGTGCGCGCGCTCTGTCACAGCCGTCGCCCTCCGGGACGCGCCCGAAACGCTGGCCCAAAGGCGGGGCGCCAGGACAAAAGGCATGTCGCGATAGGTCAGCGAGCGAAACGCGCCAGAGGCATGGAACCGACGCATCAGGACGGTCGTCCCGGCCCGCGCCAATCCGGCAACAAAGACGTGGCGGGCGGCGGTCACTCCAGCAATATCCAAGCCGCCTCGGGCTTGGTCCATATCAAAGCTCATTTCGGCAATGGCCGGGCGTCCAAGCGCCAGACGGTGCAAAAGCCGGTCGGTCGCGCTGTAGCCTTCAGACGGGGCGCGGCGCATGCGCATCCAAGCGTAAAGAGACGCGACGAATGCAGACAACAGAAGTCCGGGCAAGGTGAGCAGAAACGCAAAAAGATCGCGTCCAAGAATGGCACCAAGCACCCATGCGAAGGCAGCTGCCACAGCGGCCAGACCGAGGATCAGAACGGCGAGCGTACCGCTGGCCCGAAAAGTTCGGCCAGCATAAGCTCCGATAGCTTTTTCCTTCCAATGATCCGAAATTCTGCGTGAAGCCATCGTACGTGAGGCTCGCTGCGTCGAACGCGTGAGGGCGGACAGCGCATTGCCGAACGGCAAGCGCAAGGCCACCTCCACGAGGACGAAGCAGAACAGAATTGTCGCCACCCAGATCATGGGCGTCAGGCGGCCGCGAGGATCACGACAGCGGCCGTCAAACCAACCACCAGCAAGCTGACCTTGTCACTGGCCGCAAAGACGATTGGGTCATCGGTCATCTGGCCCCGATGCGCTTTCAGCACCATGCGAACCGACCAGTAGAGAAGCAGAGGACAGACAAACCATAATAGTTCCGGCCTACCGTAAAGCTGCTGCACGTCGTCTGAACTGATGTAGATGGCCAGAACGAGGATCGCAGCAACCCCGGTGGACATGGCCAGATTGACAACAATCGGCAGGTCTTCGACCTGATAGCCCCGTCCCGCCGAGATACGCTCCGTCCGCACCATATCGACAAGTTCAGCTTGCCGTTTAACCGCGGCCAGCGACAGGAAAAAGAAGATCGAAAAGCCAAGCATCCAGGGTGACAACGCAACACCTGTTGCGACAGCACCTGCATAGATCCGAAGCGTGTAGAGACCGGCCAAGGTCATGACATCAACCAGCGGTCTTCGCTTCAGCGCCAGCGAGTACGCGCTGGTCGCGACCAGATAGACAAACAACACCGCAGTAAACGCCAGTCCGACACCAAGAAGCGAGATGAACAGCGCCGCACATAGCAATACGCCCGCGCCCAACAATCCTTCCGCGGCGCCAATGCGTCCGGCAGCGAAGGGCCGGTTCTTCTTTCGCGGATGTGCGCGATCCGACGGCAGGTCAAGAAGATCATTCAGAACGTAAATGCTTGAGGCCGTCAGCGAGAAAGCGACAAAGGCAATCAGCGCCAAGGGTAGCCCGCCCAATTGATGCGCGGCCAAAAGCGGCAGGAAGATCAAAGCATTCTTTGACCACTGGTGCGGACGAACTGCGCGCAACCACGCGGCCATCCGGCCGCTGTCCGTTTCGAGAACACCCAGATCCGGTGAAGCGGCCAAGGCTTTGTCCTTCACACCACGCTTAGGCTGTACAACTGCGCCACCAGCGGCGACCTGCCAGACCGGCAAGTCAGCGCTGGAATCTCCCATGTAGTCGAACCCCTTCTCGCCAAAGGTCTCGATCAGGAAGGCGGCCTTGGCTGACCCGGCAAGATTGTTCGTTCCGTCAGATCCGTGAACCTCGTCAAAGAGATCCAGATGTTCGGCCACTTTTCTGACTTGGCGTGCGTCTGACGCGCTGACCAGTGCTGTGCGACGCCCAGCTACGCGCGCCGCGCGAACGGCGTCCAAAACGTCCTCATTGTAGGGCAGAAGCGCGGGGTCCAGTTGCCCGGTATCGGCAAGGGCCGATTTGAATGCAGCTTTATCGCGAATGCCGTGGCGGACGACGCCAAAAAGCGATGCCGGATCCGACGCGGCAAGGGACAGAAGGCTTTCGTGCAGCGTATCAGTGCGCACAAGTGTGCCGTCCATGTCCACCACAAGGACAGGATCTGTCGTGCCAGTTTCCACGTCTTTCATTGCCTGCTGCATCGTTCTTCTCGTGTGCCTCGAAGTCTAGTCGCGCCAATCAGTCCTGTCAGGTATCCGTGCGCGTTAACCCGATTTCAGCCCCGCCTTGTTTCCCCTTTGTCGCAACCATGACGGTTGCGATTCGCCCTAAGGTGAACGATCAAGGCGGCAATTCTATGAAAACGAGGTGCCACGATGGCGAACCATCTCTACAAGGGCGACCTGCCGGACGGGCTGGATTTCGGATCTTCCGTCGCAATTGATTGCGAAACGATGGGCCTCAACCCGCACCGCGACCGTTTGTGTGTCGTGCAGCTTTCAGGTGGTGACGGCAACGCACACCTCGTGCAGGTCGCAAAAGGCCAGACATCTGCGCCCAATCTCGAACGCCTTCTGGCCGATCCGAATGTCCTGAAGATCTTTCACTTCGGACGCTTCGACATCGCGGCCATGGAAAACGCATTCGGTGTGCGCACAGCGCCGGTCTATTGCACCAAGATCGCGTCGAAGCTTGTCCGGACCTACACGGACCGCCATGGCCTCAAGAACCTCTTGGACGAACTCCTTGGCATCGACATTTCCAAGCAGCAACAGTCCAGCGACTGGGGCGCGGAGGATCTGAGCGAAGCACAGATGGCTTATGCGGCGTCCGATGTCCTGTATTTGCACCGCTTGAAAGCAGTTCTGGACAGCCGATTGGACCGCGAAGGTCGCATGGAAACTGCTCAGGCATGCTTCGACTTCCTACCCACCCGTGCGGCTCTCGACCTAGCGGGCTGGCCAGAAATCGACATCTTCTCGCACTAGGCCACCCTTGCACCTATATCAGCCTCATGGCCCGTGCCGATAATCCATATTCGCGTCTTGTTGCGTGGCTGAAGATCATTCTGCCCATTGTTGCGCTTGGTATTTTGTCGACACTTTTTCTAGTGGCCGAAAGGCTTGATCCTGAATCCGCCATTCCCTTTGCGGAACGCGGCGCCATCGACGACCTGGTCGAAGAACAGGGTATTTCATCCCCGGCCTTTGCGGCTGTGACCGCCGATGGAACGGCCGTCAGCGTGAAAGCCGAAACTGCGCGCCCGGATCCGGAAGAAACACAAGCGCTTCTTGGTCAAAGACTGGAAGCTCGGTTTGAAATTTCGAACGGCGCGATCATCGACATCACAAGCCCTGACGGCACCATCAACGCACTTGCCCGTACGGCCACTCTTTCCGGTGGCGCGCGCCTTGAAAGCTCCACCGGGGTCATCGTGACAACCGACAAGATCACGACCAGCTTCGACGGCGCATTTGCCGAAACGGCGGGTGCTGTTCGTGCAACGGGGCCACTTGGTCAACTGGATGCGGGTGCCATGCAACTGAAACGTGATGAAACCGGGGCTTACCTTCTGCGTTTCACCGATGGCGTTCGCCTGATATACGAACCCTGAGTTACCGGAGCCCGACAGATGATCAGAGCCCTCGCCACCGCTGCATTGCTTGCCCTCGCCACGTCTGCGACGGCGCAAACAGCGCTGTCGCTTGGGACCGGATCTTTCGATAGCGGGCAGCCCGTTGAAGTTTCTGCCGACGAACTGGCAGTCGACCAACAGGCTGGAAACGCTGTATTTAAAGGCAATGTCATCGTCGTTCAGGGAGAAGTTCGTCTCTCCGCCGGACAGGTCGAAGTCATCTATGCGACCGAAGGTGACAACAACCCGACCGGGATCTCGCGCCTAGTTGCGTCAGGCGGCGTCACCTTCGTGACACCGACCGAGGCTGCAGAAGCTCAGAACGCCGTCTATTCGGTTGCCGCGGGCGATGTCGTACTGACTGGCAATGTTTTGCTCACGCAGGGCGCCAATGCCTTGGCCGGCGAAAAGTTGACGGTCGATCTGGCGACCGGCGTCGGCCGGATGGAAGGCCGCGTCAGAACGGTCTTCGGCGGCGGCAACAACTGATGACTGGTCCAAACCTCACGGTCGCGGAAGGCAATCAGGGTCTGAAAATTCAGAACCTGCGCAAAAGCTACCGCAAGCGGCCTGTCATCCGTGATGTCAGCATGGAACTCGAACGCGGTGAGGTGGTCGCACTTTTGGGGCCAAACGGGTCCGGGAAGACGACATGCTTTTATTCCATCGCCGGGCTTGTCACCCCGGAAGGTGGTCAAGTCATGATCGACGGGCGGGATGTCACGACCCTGCCCATGTATCGCCGTGCGCAACTGGGCATCGGCTACCTGCCGCAGGAAGTATCGATTTTCCGAGGTCTCAGTGTTGAGGACAACATCCTGTCGATCCTTGAGATCGCCGAGAAGAACCGCGCCCGTCGCCGTGAACGGTTGGAAGAACTCCTGTCGGAGTTTTCGATCACGCATCTGCGTCGCACGCCTTCCGTTGCGCTTTCCGGCGGTGAGCGGCGCCGTGTCGAAATCGCCCGATCACTTGCGGCGAACCCGAAATACCTGCTCTTGGACGAACCCTTTGCCGGCGTCGATCCGATTGCGGTGGGTGAAATCCGCTCACTTGTTGCGGCACTCAAGAAGCGTGGTCTGGGTGTTTTGATCACAGATCACAACGTGCGCGAGACCCTCGAAATCGTCGATCGTGCTTATATTCTGCACGATGGCGGTGTCTTGATGAGCGGGACCACGGAAGAAGTCGTGCGCGATGAGAACGTGCGCCGCGTCTATCTTGGGCAAAGCTTTCGGATCAACTGACACCCGTTCTGGTTGACAGACACGGGGTGTCTGACGCCAAATGAACTCAATGACTCGCTCTCTCTCTTCCGAGGGACGGCACGCCCGCCCGGTGTGCAATCCAGAAAAAAGCCTGACCCGGAAACGGTCACGCAGCGGTGTTCATTTATCCGAAAGAACCCCATCGATGCCTTGGCTGTCTCGCCAACGCATTGCTTTTCGTAACCTGACAGGAGGTGCCTAATGCGCTATCAGATCACCGGTAAACAGATCGACATCGGGGAAGCACTTCAGACGCATGTGCGCGATCAAACGGACGAAATGCTCAGCAAATATGCTGGTCGTCCGACGGACGCCAACGTCGTGTTTTCCAAGAGCGGGCATGAACATGTCTGCGAAGCAACGATCCATTTGTCGACCGGTCTGACAGCGCAAGCCAAGGCAAGCAGCAGTGACATCTATGCGTCTTTTGACGGCTGCCTTGAGAAAATGGATAAGCAATTGCGCCGCTACAAACGGCGTTTGAAGGACCATCACAGAGATCGCGCCGAACCAGTTGAAGTCGTCGGAGCGTCCGCGTATATCCTCGCCACATCGGACGGACCCGACGAATCGGAGCCCGAGACTCTCCAGCCCATGATCATCGCGGAGATGGAAACAAAAATTCCGTCACTTAGCGTTGGGGAAGCGGTCATGCAAATGGAGATCGCAGGCGCACCGGTTTTGGTGTTTCGGAACGAAAAGCAGGCGTCAGGCGTGAATATCGTCTATCGTCGCGATGACGGGAACATCGGGTGGATTGACCCGAATTGACGGGATAACGGGCACACGAATGCGGCCCGGCTACGAGGCGATATGACACTGAACGACATCCTAGACGCGCAGGCGCTCAAGGTTCTTAGCGCAGTGACCAGCAAGAAGCGCTTGTTTCAGGAACTGGGCGATGTTCTGGGCGATTGCTACGACGTGAAGCCGCAGATCATCGCCGAGGCGCTGCAGGAACGCGAAAACCTTGGCCCGACTGGCGTTGGCCAAGGCATTGCACTTCCGCATGCACGTCTCGACGGTCTGGAGCGTGTGGTGGGCGGCTTTATCCGCCTCGAACGTGCGGTGGATTTTGAATCGGTTGATCGTCAGCCTGTTGATCTGGTGTTCGCATTGCTGGCCCCGGAAGACGCTGGTGTTGAGCACCTCAAGGCGCTTGCACTCGTCTCGCGCACGATGCGCAATGGCGCGCTCTGCGGGAAACTGCGGGCCAACAACGATGCGGCTACGTTGCACACGATCCTGACGGACCACGCAGGTGCGAAGGCCGCCTAAGGCGCAAAGCCGAATGTCAGATAGTCTCTGCGATAGGCTTTGAATGCCGCGTCGCGGTGTTCTGCTGTTGCGACCTCAGACAAGGTGAACGGCCGCGTGTCGGGCCAGATGGCCGCAACGCCCCCGACATTTTCGGTCTCGCCTGCTCGGATCAGATGATCCGGGGGGCGAAAACCGGCCATCGCCTCGACGAACTTGTGCTGGCTGGCCCAGACGCGTTGCACCGGCAATGCGCTTTGCCCGGACAAGTTGCCGGTCAGAAACCCCAGAAATGTCAAAAACGCAAACTGGTGTCGCTCAAGATCTTCCCCGCAATCGACGTCGACGCCGTGATGGCGGGCCAGTGCATCCCGGACGTCAGGCATAGGTCCGTCCTCAGACAGGATCGCATGGCAGAATGCATCATGCGCCCGCTCTAGCGGGTGGCGCAAAACGGTCACGGCAGTATGATCCTTGTTCCGCTCCATCCAAGCGCGAATAACCTTTCGGTTCTGGTCGGTATTTCCACCCAAGGCCGCCGCGATGGGATCCGCCGACGCACCGGGGATTGGCATGTAGAGCACCCCGTCATCGGTCATAACGTAGCCGCGAACGCCGGGTCCGCGATCCGCCTCCAAGGCCCTTGGTCTGAAAAGATCAACGCTGTCCCCAACGTGAGCTGCCGCCAGATCCGGATTTGTGAAGAGGTCAGAAAGCGGCGCAGGGTTCTGCACCTTGGCTTTGACGGCATCCGGGTCCGGTGCGCCAGAGACACCGAGGAACTTGCAAAGACCTGCCAGCACATCCCTGTCGCGCAGATCAGCATAGTCGATCTGGAAAGCCGTCTGACCACTGACCTGCAAATTGCGACTTACGTGCCCGTGAAACGAGACCAGATCCTCGACAAAACTGTCGTATTCCGGCGGGTGGAATGTGATTTTGGCCGACTTTGCCGTGGCCATGTTTCCCATCCACCACTGTCCCGTCTTCCGCGCGACCTTCAACGACGCATAACTGTCGATCGGACGGCGCGTCAGGACGATCTTCGCAACCTTCGGATCCGCCAGAACCGCTTCGATCACGCGAGGATCGTGATCGTGAAACAGCCGAAAGCCGTTCAATCCCTCCTGTTTTGAAAGCGCCGCCAAGACAGCAGATGGATCACGGTCTCGCGTCTCGACATCGAAACCCAGAAAACCATCGCGCTTTGGCCCCCCGACAAAGTGAGGATTGAACAACTCGCCATGAACCTCGACGTCGGGAACTGTATTCAGCAGCTCCTCCAGCAAGTTCGACCCGGTGCGCATTGCACCAAGAATGACGAAGTAAACGGGCGTCATGACGGATGGCGCCGGTCAGTCTGCGAAGCGATTAACTTGCGCTGCAAGACGGTGGCGACGTCGCCGGCAAGATGCGACGGCACGCCCCCATTGCGCAGCCGTGTCAGCCGGTCGCCAAGTCCGGAAAGGTCACGCAACTCCGGCATGTCGAGCACGGCAGGAGCGGCACGGCCAAGATGCTCGTCCAGAACAACGCGCAGCGGTTGATCCGGGGCCGCAAGGGCATCAGCCAGCGTCCAGGTGCGGACGCGCGCCCGCGACCACCGTTCTTTCAACAGATCGACGCCTGCAATTTCGGCACGCTGAAGTTCCGCCGCTTTCTGGCGCATATCCAGATCGGCATCGTCCAAGCCAAGCGCCCAGGCCCCTGTGATCATGTAGACAGATGCGTGGGGGTCTTTCGCCAGCACATCACTGACGCTCTCCAAGTCTTCGGCTGCCGTCAGAAAGAACTGATGCTCTCCGCGTGCGGACCAGATCAAGTTCCGAAGAAAGCCTTTGGCATCGTAATCCCGCAGTGCCGCTGACGACGACATTCCGGCGCGCCAGTCGTCGCCACCATGCTCAAAATGAACTCGGTCAGGGGCAAACAAGCGTCCATGCACGACGTCGCTCGTCTGTCGCGCTATCCATGCCTGAATGTCGGGATAAAGCGCATCAAAGCCATGCAAAACGGCATATGGCGCGGCGGTGGGTGCGACTTCGGCCCACGGCTTGGGGCTGCGGCCCGGCATCACCAAACCCGCCCGCCCTTCGGCCCGGCGGTCGACGCTCCGCGCCAATTCAACGGCCACGCGGGGACGTCGTTCACTTTCAAGGCGCCCTTCAGTGGGGCCAAGGAAATAGTCGTAAAGCTCATCCGCGCCGGGCCAGATCTTGCGGGCAAAGAACGCGCCGCTGGCGACAAGAAGTTCAATATGGTCGTCGTAGAACAGGTGCGGGCAACCGCGAAAGCCGAAGCGCGCCAAGGTCGGACTTTCAGAGACCAAGTTCCGTGCGTGGCGACGGGCCAGTGTCTGGAAAAAGCTTTCGTCAGGTATCCATGTCTTCCGGAAGTATCGTGCGATCTGTGGAAGATCAGGATCGTCCAGAATCGCGCGAAGCGTCTTCGTTGTCAGGCACCACCACTGCGATCCCATATGCGGAACCAACCCTTCGGGTGGGCGGCGCCTACGTTTGAAGAGACGCTGGATCTCTACCCATGCATCAAAAAGCCGACGCTGACGTTTCCACGAAAAGGGGAAGGTGAAGGTAAAACGTTCTTCTTCCAATCCGTCCACGGCCCAAGTGGCATCTTCGATCGCGACACTCTCGATGAAATCGGTCTCAGGGTGCTCACTCAAATACGTCTGGAACACTGCGCCCGACTGCAAAGGCACGCAACTTCCCGACAAGAGGCAGATATGCTGCAACTCAGGTCGCGCGCCCAAGGCCATCCGAACGCCGGCAAGGGTTGCGTCGATCAAGCCAAAGGTTCCCCAATCGCTGTTCAAGCGCGGGACGACATAAACAGCAGGTTCGGCGTCCATGCGCGTGAGGAACGGGTTGGCCTCCACCGCTGGCGTTCGCGCGTCGAGATGCACGAAAACCGGCATGCCTTGCCGCGCCAGGTGGCAGGCCACATCGCCAGCACGGTCAAGGTTGGCGTGCGCCAGCATGACAAAGCCAACGCTCACGCCCAATCTCCGGGTGAGATCAAACCCAGCTGTTCTAACTGCTGCCAGCCCAAATACCTCTCGGACCAGTCTGTCCAAAGACCGGTTTTCGCCGAGGCCGCATAGGCTGCGTATTCACGGCCCGCAGCGTAGTGCTGACCCCGTAGCGCTTCCTCTTCGACCTTTTGCCCAAGCGTGTTCAGAAACTTTGTGTGGAGCAGTGCCCCGCTCGCCTTTTCCCCGCCCGTTTCGTCGTAGACACGGTTCAAACCACGCGGCAGCAACATATGTGTCGAACTGGCGTAGACGTATTTCCTGTTCCATCGCACCAAAGGGATCTTGTTCAAAGACGGCGCTGCCTTGGGCGTGTCCCTGAAGAACACGCGTGCCCGCGGCCCGCCCTGGATCCAAAGGTTCTTGTGACGCGGATTTGGCTTGTACGAATAGTTTCCCGCATCAAACCAGCAGGCCACGTCGAGCGGATCTTGACCTTCTCCATAGATTGCTTCGGAGACTGGTCCTTCCGGGTACATGTCCAGAAGGAGCGTTCCAAAGGATGTGACATCGGCCCGGTCCAGCCAGTCCGTCAGGGCATCGATCGGGCGCGTGTCACAGAACGGATACACCAGAAATTCGTCTGCATCGACGGTCAGCGTCCAGCGGTCATGCGCATAGCGCAGCTTGAGCCAATTCAGCCAGTCTGTCCCAAAGCGCGCACGCTTGTAGCTGGCAGTCGTTGACCAAAGCCAGACGTCTGGTTGTTCGGCCAGATACTCGTCTGATCCGTCATCGGACGCATTGTCGACGATCAGAAAGTGGCGCACGCCCAGCGCCCGATAATAGTCCAGAAAAAAAGGAAGCCTTATGCGTTCGTTGTAGGTCGTGGCAAAAAGCAGTGTGCCATCGGTTGGCAATTCGGCGGATGCGCGTGTCTTTCTTCGGGTCAGCTCGCGGCTCTTTCGGATCGCACGAACCTGTAGGCGCCGGCGCTGCAGTCTTAGCCTTAGTCGTGTTCCAAGTCCCAAGACGCCGCCCCATCCGTCCGGTTATCTGTCAGCCGATCTCAAAGCGCTGCGAATACGCTTTCGAAATGCGCGTCCCAGGTTGGCACAGGGTGCGCCATCAAAGCGGCCCCGCGCTTGGCACGATCTGCCATCTCTTCATTCGCAAGATCCCGGATCGCGTTGAACCACTGATAAAGATCGTCTGGATCAGCGTAAACGGCCTTGTCACCTAGCGTTTCCTTGACGGCGGGCAAATGCGCAGACAGCGTTGGAATACCCATCGTTGCCGCTTCAAGGGGCGCAAGGCCAAACCCTTCGGAGTGCGATGGATACAGAAGCGCCGTGGCGCCAGCCAAGAAGCTTTTCATTTCGTCGTCGGGCAAATTGTCGTGATAGTGCACCGTGCGCTCGAACACATTGGACCGCCGCAAGCGTTCCAAGAAGCTGTCGCCACCATGCCCGACGCCACCGACAAGTCGGAGATCCGGGATCAGATCCTCTTCAACCTTGTCGCTCATCCGCTCCCAGAGATCGAGCATGAGCGACTGGTTCTTCCGCGTCTCGATAGTGCCAAGGACAAGGAAGTAGGGCTTCTGAGAGCGTTCGACCTTCACCGGCTGCATGCCAAGATGCACGCCGGGCGGTGCGATAATGAAGTTGGGATGAAACCCCTTCCCCGATGTCCGCGCCTCAATGCTGTCCTTTACGGCCTCTGACGGTACGATCACGCGATTTGCAAATCGGATCGTTGTGTCCAGCGCATCGATGAAGTTTGTGCGCACGCCGGGTCCACCAAACTCAGGGCGATCCAGCGGGATCGTGTCGTTGATCATCACCGCTTTGACGTTGTCCGGCATTTCCATCAATGCGCGCATCGTCGGACGATTCAGATTGGTGTGCCCCACGTTGAAGTAGGCAACGCCATTGGGCATCCGCCACATTAACTTCCTGAGGCTCAAATCCGAAGCCCTAGTCGATGCGATCGCCCGGATGGTGGAAGCCTTGTCAGAGGCATCCATATTCTTGTTGTCGAGGTGTGTGCGTACGCGATCCAGCCGATCCGGCTCGAACATCAGGAAGCCACGGATGGTCGAAATGATGGCCCATCCATCCCGTGCGATCACTTCATCCAGATAGGCCCGCTCCACCCGGTCGATCCGGGTGGTGGTTCCGCTGCCAAGACGTTGGAACGTCCGGCTTAGATCCAAGATGGGCGTGACCATAGATGCTTCGACCTCAAGCGCTGTTCTGAACGTCCTGCGTTGGGTTTACTCGGCTGCCTGACCGATGGACGCTGTTTCGCGTATGAAAGCTGCGAATTCGTCATGCAACTCCTCGCGGGCCAAAGCGAATGCAACTGTTGCCTGAAGGAAGCCCGCCTTGGAGCCACAATCGAAACGTCGGCCCGAAAAGCGAAGCGCATTGACCCCGCGTCCTGCCGAAATCTCTTCTGCGATGGCATCGGTCAACTGAATCTCACCACCTGCGCCGGTCTGCGCTTCGTTCAACGTGTTCAGCACTTCGGGCCGCAGAATATAGCGACCGATGACCGCCAGATTCGACGGCGCATCTTCTACCGCTGGCTTTTCAACCATGCCCGTCACGGGCATCAGCCCAGCCTGGTCTTCGTCGACTTCAAGGATGCCATAGCTTGATGTTTTCGAACGCGGGACTTCCATGGCGGCAACCATCGAGCGGCCGGTGTCTTCGAACCGGTCCACCATCTGCTTCAGACAAGGTGTTTCAGCCGCGATGACGTCATCTGGAAGAATGACGGCGAATGGTTCGTCCCCGATCAGGCGGCGCGCGCACCAAACTGCATGGCCAAGTCCAAGTGGCTTATGCTGGCGGATATAGGCGATGGCACCAGAATCCATGTAGGTGTCCAGAAGCGTCTCCAAAAGCGCGGTCTTCCCTGACCGTCTGAGAGCAGCCTCCAATTCGGGGGCATTGTCGAAGTAATCTTCAAGCGCGGACTTCCCGCGCGATGTGACAAAGATGAATTCCTTGATCCCGGCGGCACGCGCTTCGTCGATCGCGTATTGGATCAACGGGCGGTCCACCAAAGTCATTATTTCTTTGGGAATCGACTTGGTTGCAGGCAGAAAGCGCGTCCCCAAACCCGCGACCGGGAAGACGGCTTTTGTTACCTTACGTTGCATTGCCCCAATGTCCTTTTTTGTTATTTCCCGACGAGTCGGGCGTCCAACGCACATCCTACGAAGGAAAAGTGTCAATCATGCGGCCTGCTAATGCAATTCCCGATCGGCTGAATTCCGCTTTCACTCCCGAACGAGTGATACGCCGGGAACAACTGCGATGAAGTGCGGATTCTCGAAAATCGGCTTTCCATAAGCGAGATCGCTGAGGTCGTCACGGCGTACGACACGCCCCCCTGCCCCGAGCAGAACGGCATGGCCAGCGGCCGTATCCCACTCCATCGTGCGTCCAATGCGCGGGTAGAGGTCAGCTTCACCAGCCGCCAAAAGGCAGAATTTGAGTGAGGAACCGGCGCTTTTGCTGTCCGCCACGGAATAGCGGCCAATATAGGCATCCGTGTCCGCGTCCCGGTGGGATTTCGAGGCCACAACAAGAAGTGCATCAGGGTCGGGCGTTCTGACGCGAAGCGAAGTCACTTCCCCAACTTCTACCGGGTCATGTGCGCCCATCTCTTCTACGGTCTGGCCGTTGGCATCTGTGTAAAACAGGCGGTTCTTGGCAGGAGCATAGACCACGCCGAGCTTTGGCGCGCCCGCCTCGACCCATGCGATGTTCACGGTGAAATCGCCGCGCCGCTTCACGAATTCCTTGGTGCCGTCCAATGGATCGACGATCAGAAAGTCGGTGACCGAC
>CAZMKY010000356.1:0-5668 GCA_964566835.1 uncultured Rhodobacterales bacterium | reverse complement strand
CGCACCGCCCGTCACAAGGGCAGTGCGGCGCGCCACGACGTGCGCTTCAAAACGAAGTCCTGCGAACAAGGCGTTCAGCATGGGCTTACCGGCGCGACGTCAGAAGAAAGCCGAGCACGAAACCGACGCCTGCAGCGATTCCCAACGCATTTACCGGCTGCTCTTTGACGTAACGGACGGCATCTTCTCCATAACCCTCTGCGGTCTTACGAAGCTCCAGCAGCTGCTCTTCGCTCATTTCGCGAACATCTGCGCCCTTGGCTTTCAATTTGGCCGCAGCACGTTTCGCCTCGGCTTTCGTGACCGTTGACGTCATCGATGTCAGGCGCGAGATTTCTTCGCGCAGCAGGTCAATCTGTGCCTGCAGGTCTTCCTTACCCGGCTGTTGCGGTTCTGTTTTTCCGTTCAAGTTCTGTGCGGTGCTCATTTCGCATCCCTTTCAGCATTTCGGTTGGCGCGATGTCGCGCTCTGTCGAAGGGTCAACTGACTTGGGCCTCTGCCGGTTCCGAATAAGTGTCCTCGGACTTTTTCGCCTTTGCACTCCGCGCCTCGGTAGTGATTGCGGTTACCCATAGCAGCAAGGGGATTGCCACGATCCCTCCAATTGCGCCCCAAAGCCAAAGGAAGAACACCAGCGCAAGAAAGATCGCGAGCGGGTTCACCTGCAAACGTCGGCCGACAAGCGTTGGTGTGACGAACTGGCTCTCAATCAGGTTCATGAAGAGGTAAGCGGCTGCAGGTGCAAAGGAATACAGCCCATCGAAGGCCACCAATCCACCAAGGAGCGTCGCGGCAAGAAAACTTGCGGGACCAAGGTAAAGAACGAAATTCAGAAGCCCAGCAGACACCCCCCAAAGGATAGGCGACGGCATGCCAATACCTGCGAAAACGACGCTGATGATCACGGCATAGCCTGCGTTGATCAAGGCGATCGTCAGAAAATACTGGGCGACCCGACGCTCTGCCTGAAGAAGGCGCGACGACATCTCGGCGCGCGTTGAAGCAGGGCCGACCGAACGGGCGATGAAGTCATAAACATCCGACCGGGTGAGCAGAAAAAAGAACAGCGTTCCACCAAAGATCATGACCTGCGCAGCAAGGGCCGGTGCCATGAACAAGGCCTGCTCCATCGTCGGCACGGGCGAGCCTTCGGCGGCATCCGAACTGCTGCCTTGCTCGCCCCCATTCGCGCCAAGCGCCGTCGTAACTTCTTCGGTCGCGCGCTCCAATCCTCTGAAATAATTACGCATTTCGAAGATGAAGGAGTTCACCTCGGCCAAGACGAAGGGCATCGCAGAGGTTGCCCGCGTCACCAAGGGTTCGATGAAGAAAGCAAGCGCACCAAGTACCAAAAGGATCAAAACCAGCGAGCCGAGCGCCGCCAAGGCGGGCGGAAGCCCTGCCCGGTCGACCATATTCGACAGTGGCGACATCACCACGCCAATGACGAACGCCAAAATCATCGGGGCGAGAAGGTCCTCAGCCAACTGGGCTGCCGCCATGACGACGATCGAAGACAGGACGATAACGGCGACCTGCGCGGTGCTTTCAAGACGGAACATTCGGGCCCTTTCGGTTGCGCAGACCAACGCGTAACGCCGGCGAATGTTCCCCTAGCCCAATGCGTAGCCAGCGCCCCTGACGGTGCGGATCGGATCTTCCCCGCCAAAGTGGCAAAGCGCTTTGCGCAGTCGCCCGATGTGGACATCAACTGTCCGCGTATCGACATAGATGTCCCGCCCCCAAACACGGTCCAGAAGCTGCTCTCGCGACCAGACACGGCCGGGCTTTTCCATGAAAGTCGTCAGGAGACGAAACTCGGTCGGCCCAAGTTTCAATGCTTTCTCTCCGCGTGTGACACGGTGTGTCTCGGCGTCCAGCGCGATATCCTCGAACTCCAACCGCATGCCGACGCTTGACGGTCTTGCGCGACGTAGCTGCGTCCGCACACGTGCCATCAACTCGACAACCGAATACGGCTTCACAACATAGTCGTCAGCCCCTGTTTCCAGTCCGCGCACGCGGTCGACCTCTTCGCTTCGCGCCGACAGCATGATGATGGGCACGCTGCGCGTCTCGGCCCTAGTCTTCAATCGCCGACAGATTTCGATCCCGGAGACACCGGGCAACATCCAGTCCAGAACAATAACGTCGGGCGCTTCTTCTTCCACCAGAAGCAACGCGTCGTCGCCCGTCTCGGCGCCAACAACCCTGAAGCCTTCGGCCTTCAAGTTGTAACTCAGCACTTCTCGCTGTGCGGGCTCGTCTTCGACAATCAGGACAAGCGGCTGTTCGGTCGACATGGGATCAGTTGCCCAGCTCGTTCACAAAAGGGGTCTTGTCGCTTTTCGGCCGCGCTTCATCAGGCATGGAACCCGTGACGAGATAGACGACCTGCTCGGCGATCGACGTTACGTGGTCGCCCATCCGCTCCATGTTCTTGGCAATGAAATGCAGATGCATGCATGCCGTAATGTTCCGAGGATCTTCCATCATATGGGTCAGAAATTCACGAAACAGGGCGTTGTACATTTGGTCAACGTCTTCGTCGCGGTGGATGACTTGATACGCCAAGTCGGCGTCGCGTGCCGTGTATGCATCCAGCGCATCTTTCAGCATCAACTCAACCTCGCGCGCCATCCGCCGGATCGACACAGCCGCGCCCCCGACAGCAGGCATCTCGGCCAGAACTGACGTCCGCTTGGCAAGGTTCTTGGCATAGTCACCGCAGCGTTCCAGATTGCCGCTGATCTTGATGACAGTCAGAACAGTTCGCAGATCGGAAGCAATCGGTTGGCGCAATGCGATGACCCTGGCCGCAGCTTCGTTGACCTGTTCTTCAAGGCGGTCGATTTCCTTGTCGCCAGCGCGCACACGATCCGCCAACTCGGTATCGCGTTCCTCCAGGGATTTGGCGCTGTCGACGACGGCCGCTTCGACAAGGCCGCCCATTTTCATGATCAAGGCTTGAATGCCTTCCAGATCACGGTCGAATGCTGAAGCAATATGTTGGTCTTGCATGGTTCTATCCCGGATCAGCCGATCCGCCCCGTAATATAGCTCTCGGTCCGGCTGTCTTCCGGTGCCGTGAAGATTTTGCTGGTCTCACCGAACTCGACGAGATCACCCAAGTGAAAAAATGCCGTTTTCTGCGAAACCCGCGCGGCCTGCTGCATGGAGTGCGTGACGATCACGACAGAATAGTTCTGCTTCAGTTCGTCGATCAGTTCTTCCACCTGTGCCGTTGCAATCGGATCAAGCGCCGAGCATGGCTCATCCATAAGCAGAACCTCGGGTTCGGTCGCCACGGCGCGGGCGATACAAAGGCGTTGCTGTTGTCCACCCGAAAGGCCAGTGCCGGGGGCTTGCAGGCGATCCTTCACCTCGTCCCAGATGGCTCCACGACGAAGCGAGCGCTCAACGATCTCGTCAAGCTCTGCCTTGTTCTGGGCAAGCCCGTGGATACGGGGCCCGTAGGCCACGTTGTCGTAGATCGACTTCGGGAACGGATTTGGCTTTTGGAAGACCATCCCAACCTTGGCGCGCAGCTGCACCGGGTCGACGCGCTTGTCATAGATGTCTTCGCCATCAAGACGGATTTCACCAGTGACACGCGCAATGTCGATCGTATCGTTCATACGGTTCAGGCACCGAAGGAATGTCGACTTACCGCAACCCGATGGCCCGATGAACGCGGTGACCGTCTTATCTTCGATATCAACCGATACGTCCTTGATGGCATGGGTATCGGCGTAGTGCACATTCACACCACGTGATTGGATTTTGACAGGGTTCGTGCCCTCTGATGCCGTGGCCAGACTTCCGCTGGCCGAACTTTGATCGTTCATGGACCTATCGTCTCCTTCTACCAGCGGCGCTCAAAACGGCGACGCAGCAGGATCGCAATTGCATTCATGGTGAGGAGGAAGATCAACAGCACGATGATACCTCCCCATGCTTTTTCGTAGAAACCGGCGTCCGCGCGCGCGGCCCAGGTATAGATCTGTGCAGGCATTGCCGAATTCGGGTCCGTGAAACCGGCGACGAAGCCATCCGGATAGCCACGCGCGACAAAGCCAACCATTCCGATCAAAAGAAGTGGCGCAGTCTCTCCCAAGGCCTGGGCAAGTCCGATGATTGTTCCCGTCAGGATACCCGGCATGGCCAGCGGTAGCACATGATGGAAGACGGCCTGCATCTTCGACGCACCGACACCAAGCGCCGCTTCTCGGATCGACGGCGGCACCGCCTTGAGGGAGGCGCGCGTCGAGATGATAATCGTTGGCAGCGTCATCAAGGTCAAAACCAGGCCGCCCACCAATGGCGCCGACTGCGGCAAGTGCATGAACTGGATGAACACGGCCAGACCGAGAATACCGAAGACAATGGACGGCACGGCGGCCAGGTTGGAAATGTTCACTTCGATCAGATCGGTGAACCGGTTCTGAGGCGCAAATTCTTCAAGATAGATTGAAGCGGCCACGCCAATCGGCAACGACAGAAACAGAACCACCAGCATCATGAAGAACGATCCAATAACCGAGGCACCAATCCCTGCCCCGCCCGGGTTGTCGACACCGCTGTCGGCCCCGGTGATGAAGTTCCAGTTAAAGGCGGTGCGTATGATATCTGCCTTGATCAGAGCATCGACAAGATCCAGATCTGACAGCATGAGGAAACGGCTGTCTTGCAAGGTCTCGCGTGTCACGCGACCGTTCATGTAGCCATCAACCCGCGACGACGCAGACAGCTCAAAACTGACTGATTGCCCAAGTTGATTGCTATTGGCGTTGTAGAACTCCCGAAGGGTGCCGCCCGTTTTACCCATGATCCGTTCGATCGCGTCGGTGTCGAAGGCAACTTCGATACCTTGTGCTTCCAGCTTCTCTTGCAGCGCTGCGTTGAAGAAATCCTGATAGACACGCGTCTTGAACAGCGTGCCTTCTGCTTCTTCGTACTGTTGCTCAGACATTGTGAAATCGACCGCGACCACCGTCTGCGTGAACGCAGGCAGGCCGGACCGAATGATGGTGAACGCCAGAACGAAGAGAAAGAAAACGCCGATCAGAATGGCCGTCATGCCATAGATCCGGAATCGCTTCTCGGCGGCGTTGCGCTTCTTGGTGCGCGCATCCGTATCGATGATGGACGTCTTCGGTTTCGGAGTGTGAAGCGTGGCGTCAGACATCAGTCATACTGCTCCCGATACTTGCGCACGATATAGAGCGCGAGGATATTCAACCCCAGCGTCACGACAAAAAGCGAGATACCCAGCGCGAAGGCGACCAGCGCCTCTGGGCTGGCGAAGTCGCTGTCCCCGGTCAGCTGGCTGACAATCTTGGCCGTCACGGTCGTCATCGCCTCAAACGGGTTCAGCGAAAGGCGTGCGGCGGCGCCAGCGCCAAGAACGACAATCATCGTCTCGCCAATGGCGCGTGAGGCAGCCAGAAGGATCGCCCCCACGATGCCGGGCAATGCTGCCGGAAGGATCACCTGCTTGATGGTTTCGGACTTGGTCGCGCCAAGGCCGTAGGACCCGTCGCGCATCGCTTGTGGCACGGCATTGATGATGTCATCCGACAGCGAGCTGACGAAGGGGATCAGCATGATGCCCATCACGAGGCCTGCGGTCATCACGGCCGTTCCGGCTTGCATCCAGTCCAGACC
>CAZMKY010000355.1:0-1772 GCA_964566835.1 uncultured Rhodobacterales bacterium | reverse complement strand
GTCGGCGGGTGAAGCGCTGGACGTCTTGCAAAGCGGGTGGGCGGCGCAGTCTGCCGGGCACATGCGCGTGTCTTACATGCTGCATGGCCGACCCGGCGTCGGCAAAACCCAAGTGGTGCAACAGCTTGCCGATCAGATCGGCGGAAAGCTGTTCGATATCCGCCTAACGACCATTGAGCCTCAGGATTTGCGCGGACTTCCTGCGTTCGATCACGAGACCCAGACGACGACATGGTACCGGCCTGAAGACCTGCCGTCTGATCCCGCAAGACCGGCTGTCTTGTTCTTGGATGAACTGACGGCTGCGCAACCGTGGTTGCAACCGACGGTCTATGGCTTGCTGCAGGAACGGCGCGTTGGGCGGCACAGCCTGCCGGACAGCGTCTTCATCGTGGCCGCCGGCAACATGGTGGAAGATGGTGCGGTCGCCTACGAGATGGGGACGGGCCTGTCGGATCGCCTGATCCACCTGCATGTGGTCGCCAGCCCCGCCGATTGGCTGGCCGGATTTGCCGTCGATCGAGAGATCCATCCGACCGTTGTGGCGTTCCTCAGAACGCGACCGGATCTTTTGGAAACCACTGAAGAAACCTTGGCCGATGGTCGCATGATAGCGGCGACGCCACGGTCTTGGGAACGTGTCAGCCAGATCCTGCATGCGGTGCCGGATCGACGCATCAGGGACATCATGATCTCGGGCACTGTGGGGGAAACGATCGCGGCGGAATTTGCGCTGCTCGCGGATGAGATTGCCGCGACCGTGCGTGTTGATGAAATGCTGACGGCGGCCCCGGGCGCGCGACTTCGGCTTTACCCTGAAACGATGCATGGTCTGACAGCGCTGGTCTATGGTCTCGTCGGCGCACTGTCCGAAAAGACGGCGCCGAGGATCATCGAAATCATGGGTGAAGTCCGCCATCTTGCCCGGCTCCGCACAGAGCCCGTGTTCCAGCGTTTGCCTTTGGCGGAACTGTGCACTTACGGGTTCGAAGCCTTGATCCGCAAAGGCCTTGAGATGGACTTGGCCGAAACGTTCCTGAATGCCCCGGCCTACAAGGCGTATTCCGAGGAACGCCGCGCCGCCGGCTTTGAATGAACCGCCATTCCAAGCGTGCGGCGAAGGCGCTTCGCCACTTGGTCGAACACGACCCGGCACTCGGTGCGCTGTCACTTTGGTGCGGGCATGAAGACAGTGGCAGCCTCGATCTTTCGGCCACAAGTGATGCGACGACGGTCACCTATGGACCATCCTTCGAGGCCCTTCGGGCCGACGAACAGATCGGACTGGCTGCGCATCATATCCTGCATATTGCCTTCCGGCACACCGCACGCAGCAAAGCCATGCAGGATCGCCAAGGTGTGGGTTTTGACGCCGACCTTTTTGCCCTCGCGGCAGATGCGATCCTGAACCAGTCACTGGTAATGGCGGGCTACGCCTTGCCGCGCCCCGCCGTTCTCCTGGATGATGTCTTGCAGGAACGGTTGCAGGAAGAAACCGACGATGCCTTGGCGAACTGGGGGGTGGAGCGTCTGTACCTGGCTTTGCAAGCCAACGGCGGCCCCGCAAAGTCTGGACGATCAGGCACAGACTTCCAGCCAGACTTCAGGCCATCGGACAAGGCGGAAGAGGGCGACGATGCCGCCGCTTGGCAGCAACGCCTGGCCAGCGCGATGGAAGCCGGGCGGCTCGCCGGTGTCGGCATCGGGCGGCTGGCCGGTGTGCTTTCGCCCGCGGTCGAGACACGCATCCCGTGGGAAACGCTTCTTCGAAC
>CAZMKY010000354.1:0-10964 GCA_964566835.1 uncultured Rhodobacterales bacterium | reverse complement strand
TCCCATCGCTAATGTAGAAAATAGGATGTACGCCAACACTATCTGGCAGTATATTTTGAGCGTTTTGAAAAGTGACCAGGAAATAATAGTTGCTGAAGACTTCTTGATCTACCATTTGAAGCCCCGAGAGATATTTGATCGTCATCAAGAGACGTTTTCCGGCGTCGGTCAACCCCGGCCCGGTGTCACCATCTGACGGAAACCGGAACGGCACACCATGCCCGAATATGGTTGGGCGGCTCCAGACCGGGCCGAGGGATCTGAGCCCCAGATCATAGAGACCATCCAGAGCCTCCAGATCGGCATCAATCGCCTCGGCACCCTCAAGATGCATGACCGCAGCAATCCGTCCTGCCGCCAAGGCGTCGTCGATGTCCGCGGCCGTCCGGCAGAGGGCCAAGTCGCCTGCCGCATCCAGATCGTGCAGCACCTGCGCCTGTTCCTTGACCACCCGCAAAGCCCGCGCCGGTTCAATTTCTGATGGCAAGGGCACATCGTAGGGCGGACTGCCAAAGACCGTCGGGTCAAACGGTTCTGTCCCCGGCACAAACATCGCGAAGAAACCGCCGGCAAAACCGCCAACCTTGGCGCGTTTCACATCGATATGACCTGTCTCTGAAGCACGGAACCGATCAGCGACGCCTTCGCGCCCGCCCTTCCAGAGCCTCAATACAGCGTCGTTGTGCCCGTCAAAGGTCTGAACGCGGCTCATCCCTGAACGCGGGTATAGGTGCCCTTCCCGGCCAGGATGCCACGGAAGCCGCCCGGCTCATCCAGAGAGAAAACGATAATCGGCAGCTTATTGTCCCGCGCGAGCGCAATGGCGGAAGCATCCATGACACCAAGGTTCTTCTGCAACACCTCGTCATAGCTGACATCCGAATACCGTACCGCGTCGGCATGCTTGACCGGATCCTTGTCATAGACGCCGTCGACCTTGGTGCCCTTGAAGATCGCCTGACAGCTCATCTCGGATGCGCGCAACGTCGCCGCCGTGTCGGTCGTGAAGTACGGGTTGCCCGTTCCGGCCGCAAAAATGCAAACACGCTTTTTCTCAAGATGTCGGACAGCACGGCGGCGGATGTAAGGCTCCGCCACTTCGTCCATACGAATGGCCGAGATGACACGGCTATGCAGTCCGATGCCTTCAAGGGCTGACTGCATCGCAAGCGCGTTCATGACGGTTGCCAGCATGCCCATGTAGTCAGCGGTTGTCCGCTCCATCCCCTGCGCGCTGCCCTGAAGGCCGCGGAAGATGTTGCCGCCGCCGATCACCATGCAGATCTCAACGCCCAGTTCGTGAACTGATCGCACTTCATTCGCGATCCGCTCGACCGTGGGCGGATGCAACCCAAAGCCTTGGTCGCCCATCAGGGCTTCGCCGGAAATCTTCAGAAGAACGCGGTTATATTTGGGATCAGAAAGCGCCTCGGTTGTCGTATCCATCGGGAGCCCCTTCCGTCTTCTCTTCCGCTTTGGTCCTAAATGTCGGAAAACGCGCCGAGGTTCAACGCAGGATGTCGTCTGGATGAGCAAAGACTGGATCAAAATGGTCCTTGGCGCAGTGACCGGGGATGCCCCCGTTCTGATCGCCGGGCCAACCGCATCCGGAAAATCGGCATTGGCTATGGCCATCGCCGCCAAAACGGGCGGTCCGGTCGTCAACGCCGATGCGCTCCAAGTCTATTCCGACTGGCGCATTTTGACAGCCCGACCATCCAAAACCGACGAAGCGACCATCCCGCATGCACTCTACGGTCACGTGCCAGGTGCGGACGCCTATTCCGTTGGGCACTGGTTGAGGGACGTCTCGCGCTATTTGTCCGGCCCACCCCCGGTCATCGTTGGCGGCACTGGCCTATACTTCACGGCGCTTACGGAAGGACTGGCGGACATTCCGCCGACACCTCTGTCCGTGCGAGAACAGGCCGACAAGAAGTTAAGAGAGACTGGTCTCGACGGCCTCCTTTCAGAACTGGACGATGCAACGATCTCTCGTATCGACACCAACAACCCGGCCCGCGTTCAGCGCGCCTGGGAAGTCTTGCGGACGACTGGGCGCGGCCTGGCCGGTTGGCAGGACGACACGGGCCCGGCTCTTTTGCCAAGCGCTTCGGCCCAGAAATTCGTCTTCCATGCCCCCAAGACGTGGCTCAACCCGCGCATCGAACAGCGATTGGACATCATGTTGCGCGACGGTGCCTTGGCTGAGGCAGAGGAAAACGCGCCTAATTGGCACCCTAAGCTGCCTTCGGCCAAAGCGATTGGCGCGACAGAACTGGTGGCTGTTGTATCCGGCGAAATGGAGTTGGAAACGGCGAAGTCCCGGATCGTCACGCTGACCCGGCAGTATGCAAAACGCCAACGCAGCTGGTTCCGAGGCCGTATGTCCGACTGGATCTGGCTCGATCCCACCGTTTAGGCACGTCCTTGCCCCAATCTCCGCGCAGGTCAGCTCAAATCCTTGAGACAGGCGCGGTTTTGTTTCCGTTTTGGCGAAACCGGCCCAAAACCAGCCTCAAAATTAACTTTGAAGTTGTCAGAAAACTCCCTCGCATTGGACGAATTCTGCGGGAGATTGACCCTAGCACAACACAACCACCGCCCTTACTCGGAGCAACACAAATGACCAATCTCCTGTCCCGCATGAAGCCTGTTCGCTGGGGTCTCCAGAAAGACGAAATCGTTCAGGATCGTTTCGACGATATCGCTGAAGAGCGTATGCGCCCAATCAGCCGCCCAAGCCCACGTCGCCACTAAAGCCGGACGACACACACGTCCAATGAACTTGCCGACGCCCGACTGAGGCGTTGACAGACCCCATGGGCCCTTGCCACATTTCGGCCATAATTGCGGAAGTTGCTCTCCGCGCTGCCGATCCTGGACCGCCTATGTCTTTGCCCCGAACGACGATTTTGCCCGGCGCAAGCTTGCCGCTTGCCGCGCCTTCCGATGTCTCGGTCACGGCACTTGGTCGGATAACGCAAGGCGACCGCTGGCGCACGGAAGCGATGCGAAGCTATTCCTGCCCTGTGCTGATCTGGGTCACGCGCGGCCAAGGCCGGATAACGATGGCGGGTCGTCGACGCGGCTACACGCCGAATTCGCTGATTTTCCTGCCCGCAGGAACGATGCATGGGTTCGACCGGATGGGTGCCGTTTCCGGCTCTGTTGTCTTTCTCCCTCGCGGCGGAGACACGCAATGGCCCGATGCGCCGCTGCAGATCAACCTGTCCGACAGTCGCCGGCAGATGGAGCTGACACAACAGATTGATGCGCTGGATCGTGAAACATCAGACACCTCTCCCAGCCGTGACAAAGCCCTTTCCTGTTTGACGGGGCTCCTTTCGGTTTGGCTGGAACGCTTGCTGACCGATCGCACACCAACAACATCGACCAAAAGTGAAGACCTGGTTGCCGCCTATGCCGCATTGGTGGAACGGGATTTCGCCTCAGGCGGCACCGTTGGCGATCTGGCGCGTGGTCTTGGCGTAACGGCAACGCACCTGACCCGCGTTTGCCGGACTGCAAACGGCACCAGCGCACATGACCTATTGGCCAACAGACGACACTTCGAAGCCAAGCGGCTTCTGGTCGATACGGATTTGCCCGTTGGTGACGTTGCGCGACAGTCCGGCTTTTCCTCATTGGCCTATTTTTCACGCACTTTTCGTCAGAACACTGGCCAAAGCCCGAGCGCGTTCAGAAGTGCGCGGCAAGCGCACTGAAGCCAATTCTTGAAACTCTTGGTCTCGTTTTTTGCGTCAAGATCTCAAGAAATGTCGTTTTCGATCTTTAAGAAAGTCGCTTTTTGACCTCAAAGTGGCGAAAGCTGCCGTTGACGTCCCGCGGTAGACGTGAAGAAATGTCGTAGGGGATGAGACACAAGTACCGACGATCGCCCTGACAAAACAAAAAGCCTGACGGGCAAAAAAACGAACAAGACGACCAATTGGGAGAGACCACAACAATGACCACGACAGACAGCACAGCGTTGCACCCAGCAGCCTTGATGCACGCAGAAGAATATCGCGCCGGCAAACTCAGCCGCCGCGAGTTTCTGACCCGTGCGACGGCACTGGGCGTCGCCGCAACGTCCGCCTATGGCCTGATCGGGGCTGCAAGCCCGGCAAAGGCTGCAGGTCACGCCAAGCAAGGCGGCACCCTTCGCATTCAGATGGAAGTGCACGGCCTGACCGAGCCTCGGCTTTATGAATGGAGCGAGATGGGCAACATCTCGCGCGGCTGGCTTGAGCACCTCGTGCACTACGAAGCCGATGGCAGCTTTACCGGTGTTCTCTTGGAAAGCTGGGAAGCCAATGCGGACGCAACCGAATATCGCCTGAACCTGCGTCAAGGCGTGAAGTGGAACAATGGTGACGACTTCATCGCAGACGACGTTGTCGCAAACTTCAAAGGCTGGTGCGACACCACCATCGAGGGTTCGTCGGCTCCGGGTCGTATGGGCAGCCTCGTCGATGCCGACACGGGTCAGATGCGTGAAGGCGCTGTCACCGCTGATGGCGACCACACGGTTGTCCTGAAGTTCACACAGCCGGATATCGCGATCATCGCAGGCGTCGCCGACTATCCGATGGCGATCATGCACCGCGACAATATTGGCGGTAACCCGATCGACAATCCGATCGGCACCGGTGCCTATATTCCGGAAAGCTATGCCGTCGGTGAGCGCGCCGTCATCGTGAAGAACCCGGACCACACCTGGTGGAACGAAGGCAACGGTGCTTTCATGGACCGGATCGAGTTCATCGACTACGGCACCGACCCGGCCAGCATCCTTGCTGCCGTCGAAGCCGAAGAAGTCGACATGACCTTCGAATCCGTGGGTGAGTTCATCGACATCCTTGACAGCCTCGGCCTTGTTCGCTCGGAAGCCGACACAGCCGCAACGCTGGTCTGCCGTCCGAACGCCTTGACCGAAGTTGATGGCGTCCGGCCTTACGAGGACGCACGCGTTCGCGTCGCCCTCGCGATGGCAGTCGACAACAACGTCGTGCTGGAGCTTGGCTATGCCGGTCGCGGTAAGCCTGCTGAAAACCACCACGTGTCGCCGATCCACCCGGCCTACGCCCCACTGCCGCCGCAGGAAGTGAACCCGGCCAAGGCGATGGAAATGATGGCCGAGGCTGGTATGGCCGACTTCGAGCATGAAATCATCTCGCTCGACGACGGCTTCGAGAAGGACACGACCGATGCCATCGCAGCCCAGCTTCGGGATGCCGGCATGAACGTGAAGCGGACTGTTCTGCCCGGCTCGACCTACTGGAACGACTGGCAGAAGCACGCGTTCTCGACCACGGCGTGGAACCAGCGTCCGTTGGATATCCAGATCCCGATCCTGGCTTACAAGTCGGACGGTGTTTGGAACGAGACCGGCTTCAACAACGAAGAGTTCGACCGGGTTCTGGCCGAAGCTTCGGGCATCGCCGACGCAGACCAGCGCCGCGAGAAGGTCAAGCGCCTGGAAGAGTTGATGCAAGAGAACGGCGTCATCATCCAGCCTTACTGGCGCTCGATCTACAAGCACTATGTCGAGGGTCTTGTGAACGCGGAAATGCACCCGCAGTTCGAGATCCGCTACCAGTCCATCGGCTGGTCGGCTTAATCCAAATGGTCCGCCGCGCCCTACAGCGCGGCGGACTTGTTTTGGCCTGAGCCCACTGATCTGATCGCAAACATTGCCTCAATAGGTACGTCAGAATGATTCAATTCCTGCTTCGACGGGTCGGCATCATGTTGCTGACAGCTCTCACGCTGACTTTCATCGTGTTCTTCCTGACGAACCTCCAACCCAACCTTGAGAAAATTGCGCGAACGGAAGCGAGTGCCCGTATGTCCGAAGAGGACGTACAGCTCTGGCTGGATCGCAACGGCTATTCGCAGCCACTTCTGATCCGTTACGGACAATGGCTGGGTGTTGCCCCCGGATGGACACGCACCGCAGACGATGGCGAAGTCACCGGTCGTTGCATCGACAACGAAACGCCGGCGGACGTCGCACCGCGTTTCTGCGGCGTAATTCAAGGGGATTGGGGCGACAGCAACGTATTCGATCGATCCGCAGGAGGTCTGGTCTTCGAGAAGCTGTCACTGACCGGCAAACTGATGTTTTGGGTCATGCTGCTGATGGTGCCTGCATCGCTGATCATCGGCGTTCTGGCCGGGATGCGGGAAGGCTCGCGCCTCGACCGATCGCTCTCGACGTTCTCAATCGCATCCACGGCCACACCTGAATACGTCTCAGGCGTCATCTTCATCACCGTTTTCGCGTCATCCGCAGTCGGGCTGAAGTGGTTCAAGGGCACGGCGACGAGCGCGGCCGAGAATGCGACGTTCGAGAATTTCTTCCTGCCTGTTCTGACCATTGCACTTTACGGCGTGGGCTACATCGCCCGCATGACCCGCGCTTCGATGACCGAAGTGATGACAGCCCAGTACATCCGGACCGCGCGCTTGAAGGGCGTCAGTTTCCGGAACGTGGTCTTGAAACACGCGCTGCGAAACGCACTGATCGCCCCCTTCACGGTGATCATGCTGCAGTTCCCGTGGCTCCTGAACGGCGTCGTCATCGTCGAGACATTGTTCAACTACAAGGGCTTCGGATGGACGTTGGTTCAGGCGGCCTCCAACAACGATATCGAGTTGTTGCTGGCCTGCTCTGTCGTGGCCGTCTTCGTCGTACTGGTGACACAGCTGATCTCGGATATTGGCTATGTCTTCCTGAACCCCCGCATCCGGATCGCGTGAGGAGCTGACTGATGGAACCATTGACCTGGACCGGCAACCTCGCCTTCCTCAACCCGCTCTTTCTGTTTGCCTGGGCTGTGCTCGGCGTCAGTATCGTGGCGCAAATCATACTGTCGTTCTTCGCGCCAAGCGCCGAGATGCAGGGCGGAGCGCTGGCCGCCAGACGCGGTCCTGCAGACATGGCCGCGCTGGCTGTGAAGGCAACGACAGCGCTCATTGTGCTCTTGTTGCTCATCTACGTCGCCGGAGGCATGATCATGCCCGGTGCGCCGGAACGCGGCATCATCGGACAAGTCTCTTTGCAGTTCCTGCCCGTATGGATCGCGCTGATCGCGACCTTCATCGTCTCGATCATGTTCAAGCGGAAACTTGGTCTCTACGGCAAGCTGTTCGACAGCCCGATAGGCATGATCGGATTTGCCATCGTGATGTTCTGGGTCTTCACCGCGGTCTTTGCGGACATGATCACGACGCATGATCCCTTGGCACAAGTCTCCGGAATGAAGAACAAAGTGCCCGGAACCGCCACGCCGGAAAGTGCTGAGATCTATGCCTTCTACCTTCTGGGGGGCGACAATCTTGCCCGCGACGTTTTCAGCCGCATGGTGTCGGGTGCACAGACCGTCATCGCGATTGCGCCTCTGGCGACAGCCTTTGCCTTCATGGTCGGTATCACACTTGGCTTGCCGGCTGCGTATTTCGGCGGTCGCCTCGATACGCTGCTGACCTTTCTGGCAAACCTCATTTTGGCGTTCCCGGTGATCTTGCTCTTCTACCTGTTGGTGACGCCCGAAATCGTGGCGACCGGAATTCCGATCTACATGGCCGAGGTCCTGTTCATCTTCCCGGTCATCTTCCTCGGCATCCTTTTGCATTCGCGATTCTCGATCGTGGGCGCCAAATGGATCTGGTTCGTCGTTGCCGCAGCCTTCATCATCTACATCCTGATGGTGGCCGACAGCGGACGGCTTCTTCTGCCCTTCATTGGCAAGCTGCCGATCATGCCGGCCGCGTTTGACCAGATCGAAGTGCCGCCGAACCTGCTTGTCGTGTTCGTGTCGGTTGTCTTCGTCAACTCGCCCACCGTCTTCAGGATCGTGCGTGGCATCGCGCTGGACATCAAGACAAGGGACTATGTGGCCGCCGGTCAGACCCGTGGTGAAGGTCCGTGGTACATCATGCTGTGGGAGATCCTGCCCAATGCACGCGGGCCCCTGATCGTCGATTTCTGCCTTCGGATCGGATACACCACGATCCTTCTTGGCACGCTCGGCTTCTTTGGTCTCGGCCTCAGCCCTGAAAGCCCGGATTGGGGTTCGACCATCAATGACGGGCGCCGCTTGCTGTCGGTCTACCCGCACCCTGCCCTTGTGCCCGCCTTGTCGCTGATGAGCCTTGTGCTGGGGTTGAACCTGCTTGCCGACGGCCTGCGCGAAGAAAGCCTGAAAGACTGACGCTTCGGGATGAAGGCCGGGGGCCACCCCCCGGACCACCGGGGTATTTGGAAACAGAGGAAAAGAGACATGCTGGATCAGACCAAAGACGCCTCTGAAGCCGCCGAGGCTTGGGATCCGTCCAAGCCCATCCTCGAAATCGAAAACCTCTCGATCAGCTTTTTTACCCGGCTGCGGGAGATCCCTGCAGTTATGGACTTTTCCTGCACCGTGATGCCCGGCGAAGCGATGGGTCTTGTTGGTGAATCGGGTTGCGGAAAGTCCACGGTCGCGCTTGGGGTCATGCAGGACCTTGGCGTTAACGGCCGCATCGTTGGTGGATCGATCAAGTTCAAGGGCCGCGATCTGGGGCAGATGACCCTCGAAGAGCTGCGTGACATTCGCGGCTCCGAGATTGCGATGATCTATCAGGAGCCGATGGCCTCGCTCAACCCGGCCATGAAGATCGGCAAGCAGTTGATGGAAGTGCCGATGATCCACGAAGGCGTGGATGAGGAGACGGCCTACAAGCGCGCTTTGGAAGTTGTGCGCGACGTGAAGCTGCCCGACCCGGAGCGTATGCTGAAAAGCTATCCGCACCAGCTTTCCGGTGGCCAGCAACAGCGCATCGTCATCGCCATGGCACTGATGGCCAATCCGGCACTTCTTATTCTGGACGAACCCACCACGGCATTGGACGTGACAGTCGAGGCGGCGGTGGTCGATCTGGTCAAGGATCTGGGCAAGAAGTACGGCACATCGATGCTGTTCATCAGCCACAACCTCGGTCTGGTGCTGGAAACCTGCGACAGGCTTTGCGTGATGTATTCTGGCGAAGCAGTAGAGACAGGGTCGATCCAGGCCGTCTTTGACGACATGCAGCATCCCTACACGCAGGCTCTTTTCCGCTCGATCCCGCTGCCGGGCGCGGACAAGAACGCGCGCCCCTTGGTCGCCATTCCGGGCAACTTCCCGCTGCCCCATGAACGTCCGCCGGGGTGCAACTTCGGGCCGCGCTGCGACTACTTCGAAAGCGGCCGCTGCGATGCACAAGACATTCCGATGGCCGACGTCCCCGGCGCAGACCGCCACGCAACACGCTGCCTGAAGTTTCAGGAGATTGACTGGAACGCCCCCATCGTGGCCAGCGATCAGTCGGAGGCGACCGAGCCCGGCGACGTCATCTTGAAGATCGACAACCTCAAGAAGTACTACGAGGTTGCGGCCAACGCATTGTTCGGCGGCGCCGAGAAGAAAGTTGTCAAAGCCAATGAGACGCTCAGTTTTGAGGCCCGCGAAAGCGAAACCCTTGCGATTGTGGGGGAATCCGGCTGCGGCAAGTCCACTTTGGCCAAGGTGCTGATGGGACTGGAGACAGCCAGTGACGGCCAGATCCTTCTGGACAACGCCGCCATTGAGGCCGTCCCGATCGAAGAGCGTGACACAGGAACAGTCTCATCCGTTCAAATGGTGTTTCAGAACCCTTTCGACACCTTGAACCCGTCCATGACCGTTGGCCGCCAGATCATTCGCGCGTTGGAGATCTTCAAGATCGGCAACACCGAAGACGACCGCCGCCAGCGCATGTTGGAGCTTCTGGACCTGGTGAAGCTGCCACGCGAGTTTGCCGAACGCATGCCAAGACAGCTGTCAGGCGGGCAGAAACAACGTGTCGGTATCGCACGCGCCTTTGCGGGTGGTGCGCGCATTGTCGTCGCTGACGAACCGGTCTCGGCGCTTGACGTTTCAGTCCAGGCCGCTGTCACGGATCTTCTGATGGAGATCCAGCGCAATGAGAAAACGACGCTTCTGTTCATCAGCCACGACCTCTCGATCGTGCGTTACCTCGCCGACCGGGTGATGGTCATGTATCTTGGCCACGTGGTCGAGATCGGCGACACGGCGGATGTCTTCTCGCCGCCCTACCACCCTTACACCGAAGCGCTTCTTTCGGCTGTTCCGATCGCCGACACGCATGTCGAGAAAAAGCACATCGTCCTAGAAGGTGAGATTCCGTCAGCGATGAACCCGCCGTCCGGTTGCCCGTTCCAGACGCGCTGTCGCTGGAAATCTGAAGTGCCGGGCGGGCTCTGCGAAAAAGAAGTGCCCCCGATGGTGACGCTCGGCTCGGGCCACGAGATCAAATGCCACCTGTCGTCTGACGTGCTGGACAGCATGGAGCCGGTGATTACGCTGTCTGAGGACTAGTCCGTCGGAACCGGCACCCCCTGCAAACCGTTCTGTCCAGAGTTGATGCGTTGGGGGTCGGATGGCACAGGGTGATTTTGCGTGGGCATTGAAATTCATGCGCTCCGGCTATGCTGGCCGCGGATTGACCTATACCGTCGTGGCTGGCCTGTCGCTTTGGGCTCTTTGGCAAGGTGGCGAAGCCGAAGGCACGTCATCTGCATTGGCCAAGCTTGAGACGGATCTCTCTGGTCAGATTGCGCTGACACTTATCGGCCTTGGATTACTTGCCTACACAGTATGGCGTCTGACGTCAGCGATCTACGATCTGGAAGACTACGGGAACGATGGCGAAGGTCTTGTCGCACGACTTGGGCAGGTCTCTACCGGGCTGATCCATGGTGTCCTTGGCCTTTTCGCGCTGAGCCTAGTGTTGATCGGCGCCAGTGGAGGCGGTGACGGGTCGGCGATTGCAGATATCGCATCGACAATAATGCGCTGGCCGCTCGGGCGCTGGCTGATCGCAGCAGCAGGCCTCGCCACGCTTGGTGCGGGCGCCTACTACGTCGTGAAAGC
>CAZMKY010000353.1:0-3648 GCA_964566835.1 uncultured Rhodobacterales bacterium | reverse complement strand
GGAACCCTGTCGCGCGCATCTCGCAAGCCGCCCTGAACCGGGTTCTGGGCTACGAACACACGTTGGCATTGGGCGAACTCTACAAGGACTGGCCCACCGACCACATCATGCGCCATGTCGAAGGCCTTTTGTGTCGGAATGTGACGGCCACCGGGCTGGACAATATCCCGCGACAGGGACCTGCGCTGATCGTGGCCAACCACCCGACCGGGATCGCCGACGGCATCGTGATGCACCATGTGCTGTCGCAACTGCGCAGCGACATGTTCGTCTATGCCAATTCAGATCTCTTGCGGGTCCTGCCCCAGTTTGAAAGCCTGATTGCGCCGGTCGAATGGCGCGAAGAAAAGCGCACACATGCGAAGACGCGTGAAACGATGGTCTACACCAAGAAAGCCATCGACGAGGGCAAACTGGGCATCATTTTCCCGGCAGGCCGACTGGCCAAGCGCCGTGGCTTGAAACTTTATGAACGGCCTTGGATGGCGTCGGCGGCCATGATCGCGCGCAAGTTCGATTTGCCAGTCATTCCGGTGAACATTCGCGCAAGGAACTCCGCGTTGTTCTATCTGTTCGACTTTCTGCACCCTTCCTTGCGCGACATTACACTGTTTTACGAGACCCTGAACAAGGACCGCCAACCCTACCGGGTCACGGTCGGAGAGCCGATTTCACCGCGTGCCCTGCCGCAGAAATCCGAAGAAGGAATCGAGCTGCTTCGCCGGGCAACCTTGGCCTTGGGCGGGGAATATGCGCCAACCGTTTCGCTGGTGCAGAACACGCGCTGGCCAAGCTGGGCCCGCTGATCGTTTCAACTTCGGCTCAAGGACGCGCTTTCGGTCGGACGCTTGCAAGCGCGCGGCAGTAAGCTTGATTGCGCGTATAGCGTTGCATGTCTCTGCGCATCCAATCGTTCCGAATTGGTCCCCAATCGGCCGCGACCCCGCGCCAGCGACCATCCTTGACGGCAATGGCATTATCCCGCGGCACGGTGATGGCCATGATGCGTATCGCGCAGTTCAGGTTTGATGGCCCATGCTTTAGCCCTTCGCCGGTCTGCACGCGACAATCCCGGAACTCGGCTGTGGGTGGATAGATTTGCGTCAGGCCAAACCAACGGCCACCACCGCCGACAGCACGCGGGTTCCATGTGCTCTCATACCGTGCAAGCGTCGAAATAAGTGCCGTCCAGAATGCAGCGCGATCAGTGTCATCCGCTTCTGGATAGGCGGGGCACCAGTCTGCGATGTCGCGCGGAACTTCTTCGATCAGGGCACGCCCATGGCTGGCAACCGCTGACATGGCAACCCGCGTCCAAAGATCACCTCGGGCCCGATGCTCCCAACGTGCACGCGGCAACGCTGCATCGCACGGCACGGGCCGGATCGTCTCTGCTTGAGGGGAAGCGGACACTTGCCTCTCGACGTCGCCTTCGGCCAGCGCCGGCACCGCAAAGAGCAGAGCGAGAGACGCCAGTCCTAGACTCAGCCGTCCTGGCAATAGGCCTGCTCCCGTGTCCAAGAGGCCATGTCCGCGCGCTTGGCCTCACTGTGAAATGGTCCCCAATCGCGCATGCCACGGGTCACTGTCCCCCGGCGCAGCACCTGATACGTCGCGATGCGAACCGCACATGAAAGATTTGCCGGACCGTCCTTCAAAGCCTCACCACTGGTGACCCGGCAGCCATACCAATCCGCACTTCTGGGATCGATCTGAGTCAACCCATACCAAAGCCCGCCACCACCAACGGCACGCGGGTTCCACGTGCTTTCATGCTTGGCCAAGGCCGAGAACAGCCCCGTCCAGAAGGCCGCTCGGTCTTGGCGCGGGGCTTCGCTGTAGGCCGGGCAATAGGTTGCGATGTCCGATGGCACGAAGCTCAGCAGAGGTGAGCCATGTGCCTCTAGCGCGTTGAAGGTGGCGTTTGTCCAAGCCTCGCTTTCGGGATGGAAATCCCACCGCATAACCGGCGTCTCGACCGGTTCAGGTGCGCTATTCCGCGGCGATCCGCAGGACATCAGCGTTGCAATAAGTAACAAGGGCAAAAGACGGCGCATCAGACAGTCCATGTGAAAGGCGAATTTGACCCTGAACGAAACCCAAAAGCATGGCAATATTCAGGCAAATGGCTCGGCAATGAAGCGCCGGTCTTGCCCCCCTTCTCTGCCTGTCCTAGAACCCGCTCCGACGCCAAACCAGAGGCACGCCACATGCTCGACCTGACCTTTGAAGCCCCCAAGCCCAAAACCATCGCAGGCGCCACCGGCGACTGGGAACTCGTGATCGGTTTGGAAGTCCACGCTCAGGTGGCTTCGAACGCTAAACTGTTCTCCGGCGCTTCGACCAAATTCGGCGCTGAGCCAAACGCGAATGTGGCCTTTGTTGATGCTGCCATGCCCGGCATGCTGCCAGTCATCAACGAGTTTTGCGTGGCGCAGGCAGTTCGCACGGGCCTTGGGCTGAAAGCCAAGATCAATCATCGCTCGGCCTTTGACCGGAAGAACTATTTCTACCCGGACCTGCCGCAGGGCTATCAGATCAGCCAGCTTTATCATCCGATCGTTGGCGAAGGCGAAGTGCTGGTCGAAATGGCGCCGGGCGTTGCACGCGTCGTCCGGATCGAGCGCATCCACCTGGAGCAGGACGCCGGCAAATCCATCCACGACATGGACCCGCATATGTCATTCGTCGACCTGAACAGAACCGGCGTCGCGCTGATGGAAATCGTTAGCCGCCCGGATATCCGCGGACCTGAAGAAGCGGCAGCCTATGTCGGCAAACTGCGCCAGATCATGCGTTATCTCGGCACCTGCGATGGCAATATGCAGAACGGCAACCTGCGCGCTGACGTGAACGTCTCGGTCTGTCGCCCGGGCGATTACGAGAAGTATCAGGAAACGCAGGACTTCAGCCATCTCGGCACGCGTTGCGAGATCAAGAACATGAACTCAATGCGCTTCATCCAGGCTGCAAGCGACCACGAAGCGCGTCGTCAGATCGCCTTGATCGAAGATGGCAAGGAAGTTGTTCAGGAAACCCGGCTTTACGACCCCGACAAGGGCGAGACACGCTCGATGCGCTCAAAGGAAGAGGCGCATGATTACCGCTACTTCCCCGATCCCGACCTTTTGCCGCTGGAAATCGAGCAGGCGTGGATCGACGATATCGAAGCCGGCCTGCCAGAGCTTCCGGACGCCAAGAAAGCACGCTTCATGGCGGACTATGGCCTGACGGAATACGATGCAGGCGTCCTGACCGCTGACGTCGAGAATGCATCCTATTTTGAAACCGTCGCGACAGGCCGGGACGGCAAGCTGGCCGCGAACTGGGTCATCAACGAGCTTTTCGGTCGCCTCAAGAAAGATGAGAAAGAGATCTCCGACAGCCCGGTCAGCGCTGATCAGCTGGGCGGTATTGTGGCCCTGATCACCAAGGGCGACATCTCGGGCAAGATTGCGAAAGACCTCTTTGAAATCGTCTGGACCGAAGGCGGTGATCCGGCTGATATCGTCGAGGCGCGCGGCATGAAACAGGTGACGGATACCGGTGCGATTGAAACCGCCGTTGATCAGGTGATCGCCGACAACCCCGCACAGGTGGAAAAGGCCAAGGCCAATCCGAAGCTTGCAGGCTGGTTCGTGGGGCAGG
>CAZMKY010000352.1:0-1679 GCA_964566835.1 uncultured Rhodobacterales bacterium | reverse complement strand
GGAATTGGAAGCCAGCGCAAACGCAAAAGCCCGTGACGGGACGTTCATATGACGCCAAGCTCCAGGTCATCTATGGTGCCGCCAAATAAGGAGATCAATCATGACCGATATTGTCATTCTCAGCGGGGCCCGCACAGCGATCGGAACCTTTGGCGGTTCGCTTGCCGGGACGACACCTATCGAACTTGGCACCGCGGTCTCAAAGTCTGCGTTGGAGCGGGCGGGCTTGGACGGCGGTCAGATCGGACATGTCGCCTTTGGTCACGTCATCAACACCGAACCCAAAGACATGTATGTCAGCCGGGTTGCCTCGATGAACGCAGGCGTGCCGGACACGACACCCGCGATGAACGTGAACCGGCTTTGCGGGTCTGGCGTGCAGGCGATTGTTTCAGTCGTGCAGTCGTTGATGTTAGGCGACGCGGATTTCGGTCTAGCTGGCGGGTCCGAGAATATGAGCCGGTCGCCCTTTATCATTCCCTCACAACGTTGGGGTGCCAAGATGGGCGATGTACGTACCCAAGATATGATGCTTGGCGCACTGAATTGCCCCTTTGGCACTGGCCATATGGGGGTCACGGCCGAAAACGTGGCCCGCGAACATGGGATCAGCCGTGAAGCTCAAGACGCTTTTGCAGCGCTCAGCCAAGACCGCGCGGCAAAGGCGCAAGCAGCCGGATATTTCGACGATCAAATCGTTCCTGTTGAGGTTAAAGTGAAGCGGGCCATGGTGCCTTTTGAAAAGGACGAACACCTGAAAGCCACCACCGCCGAAACCCTCGCCGGTTTGCGCCCCGTGTTTGAAAAGGACGGCACAGTAACTGCCGGAAACGCGTCTGGCTTAAACGACGGTGCAGCGGCTATCACGCTCGCTCGGGCAGACGCCGCCAAAAAAGCTGGTCTAACACCGAAATTCAAAGTGCTTGGTTATGCACATGCAGGCGTACGGCCAGAGGTGATGGGCATCGGCCCGGTGCCTGCCGTGAAAAACCTGATGGAAAAGACGGGCCATTCGGTTGGCGATTTTGATGTGATTGAGTCGAACGAGGCGTTTGCCGCACAAGCGCTCGCCGTCTCAAACGAGCTCGGCCTGGACCCGGCCAAGGTTAACCCAAACGGCGGCGCCATCGCCCTCGGTCATCCCGTTGGGGCCACCGGTACGATCATCACCGTCAAGGCCATGTACGAATTGGAACGCATCCAAGGGCATCGCGCCTTGATCACGATGTGTATCGGCGGCGGTCAGGGCATTGCCTTGGCGATTGAACGGATTTAGGTCGGGTAGTCCCGCACAAACGCCCAGGTGTCACCATCGGATAGATCAGCGTCATACTGATAACCGCCGGTGGCAAAATCTTTGAGCTGCTCCGCCTCGGTCACACGGTTTTCCACAGCGAACCGAGCCATCGCGCCGCGCGCGCGTTTGGCAAAGAAACTCACGATGCGAGGCTTGTCGTCTTTCACTTCCAAAAATTTCGGCGTGATGACGCGCAGCTTTAACGCTTTGGTGTCAGCCGCGCCGAAGTACTCCTGACTGGCGCAATTGAGCAAAAGATCAGTTTCCAGTTCCATCGCCTGCGCGGTCAGATCTTTTGCCAGCTGATCGCCCCAATAATCATAAAGCGAAGTTCCACGCCGCGTCTTCAACCGACTTCCCATTTCCAACCGATAGGGTTGGA
>CAZMKY010000351.1:0-2670 GCA_964566835.1 uncultured Rhodobacterales bacterium | reverse complement strand
CTTCGACCGCTTGAAGAAACGGCGGTTTATCCGGTCTCAGAATGGGCAACCTTACCGCGTGACCAAACGCGGCCTCGAAGCCGTTCGCGCACAACTCGATAACCGCTAGGACAGAACAGATGGAATCTATGAAACAGCGCGATATGCGCGAAACTGATTTGGAAGCGGTGGGCGCCTTGGCCGAAGCGGCGGGGCTCTTCCCTGCTGAGGCACTTCCCGAGATGGCAAGCGAGGGACTGGGCGGGGACGCCCCCGATATCTGGCGCGTGGCCGAGACGTCGGACGCACAGCTTGCAGGCTTTTCCTTCACGCGCGCCGAAACATTCGCAGACGGGACATGGAACATGTTGGCGCTGGCAGTTGGTGACGCGTTCCGGCGCAAGGGCGTCGCGGCGGGCCTTGTAGCGGACTTGAAAGCGGTTCTTGCCTTGCGGAAAGGGCGCATTCTGATCGTCGACACCTCCAGTTCGGGCGGCTTCAACGCTGCCCGGGCGTTCTACACCGCACAGGGCTTTGTCACCGAAGCGCGCATTCGTGACTACTGGGGGCCGGGTGACGACAAGATCACCTTCTGGTCTGCTCTCTAGGCGGGGTCGATCGGCAGAAGGGCCTTGCGGGCCGCTGACCGAACGGATTTGGTCAGCGGTTCCAGCACGGACGCGCCAAGGCGGCTGGATTGCCAATAGAGGGTCACGTCATGTGGTGTTTCGGGCGACAAATCCACAAGTCTTCCGGTGTCGAGATGGTCCTTCACAAGAGGCAGGGGGTTCAGGCCCCATCCCATGCCAAGGCACGCGGCATCCACGAACCCGCGTGTCGAGGGCAGCCTGTGCGCGGGTAGAACCACCTTGCGGCCCGCGCGTGCTGCTGCCCAATCGGATTGCAAGGCGTCCTTGTCGCTAAAGACCAGAGCAGGGGCGGAGGACAGCGCCTCATAGCTCAGGCCTTCGGCGAAATGCGTCGCGGCAAACTCGGGCGTCGCGGTCGGGATATAGCGTAGAATTCCCAGCGGGCGGCAGTCCGCACCAGCGATCGGATCGGCGCGCGTTGTGACGATCGCCGTGGCTTCTCCACTGGCCAGCAACTCCGCGGAATGGTCCTGATCGACGATCTTGACGTCAAAACGCAGATCGCCGTGCCCCGCCAGGGCCGGCAAGAACCATGTTGCCAAGCTGTCTGCATTGACTGCGATGGGAAGGCGTAGCGTCGTCGGCGCCCCCAGATCGCGGGCCAGATCTGCCCCAAGCAGGGCGACGTCCTGCGCATGTGCCATCAGTCTTGCGCCCAAGGTCGTCGCGACAAGCGGCGTTCCGCGTCTAAGAACGGGGCCACCGACCTGCCGCTCCAGCCCTTTTATACGCTGTGAGATCGCCGAAGGTGTCACGCCAATGGCTGATGCAGCAGCATCGAAGCTGCCGGTTTCTAGGATGGCGCGAAGGGCGGCGAGTTGCGGATGCTCAAACATGAAAATTTCTAATCTGACAGAAGTCAGATGAATTTGCCTATACTTGCGCGAAATGGCAATCCGGCTGCATGACACAAGCACTTGCCGGGTTCACCCTCAGTCTTTCGTTGATCCTTGCCATCGGGGCGCAGAATGCCTTCGTCCTGCGACAAGGGCTGATGCGCAATCACGTCTTCGCGGTCTGCCTGACCTGCGGTATCTGCGACGCGCTTCTGATTTTTGCGGGTGTGGCGGGCTTTGGCTGGATCGTCGAGGCGATGCCGTGGTTCGCTGACGCCATGCGCTGGGGCGGTGCAGTCTTCTTGCTGGTTTACGGCGCCTTGGCGTTCCGGTCTGCTTGGCGCGGTGGCCAGTCGCTTGAAGCGGCGGCCGAGAAGACGACGACCCTGAAGGCAACCATACTCACATGCCTCGCTCTGACCTGGCTGAACCCGCATGTCTATCTCGATACGCTGGTACTGGTCGGATCCGTTGCCGCACAATCGGACAATCGCGTGGCCTTCGGGGCCGGTGCGATGACCGCCAGTTTCGTCTTCTTCTTCAGTCTTGGTTATGGTGCACGGGCCTTGGCGCCGATCTTCAAACGCCCGCGTGCCTGGCAGGGTTTAGACATTTTTGTCGGCCTTTTGATGTGGACCATTGCCTTGGCGCTGATCCTCGGCGTTTGAGCCTTTCTCTGGTCAGGACGAGGGGCTAAGTCTTCTCGAATGACATCTGAAAATCAGAAGCCTTCCGCGCCTTTGATTGGCGTGGCTTGGATGGTTGCGACCGGCATCCTCTTCGTCGGGGTGACGGCGGCGGTCAAAGCCGGGGCAAGTGACCTGCCTGCCGCCGAGGCGGCATTCCTGCGCTATGTTCTGGGCCTTGTCTTTCTGATCCCGATGATCCGTCCCATTCGTGAGGCTGGCCTGACCGCGCGCCAGCTGAAGTTGTTCGGTGTCCGCGGCGTGGCCCACACGCTTGGCGTCATTCTCTGGTTCTACGCCATGACAAGGATCACCGTGGCCGAGGTCACGGCAATGAACTACCTTGCCCCGGTCTACATCACCTTGGGTGCCGCCCTTTTCTTGGGCGAGACACTGGCCCTGAGGCGCATTCTGGCTGTTGCCGGCGCCTTGATCGGAGCGCTGATCATCCTCAGGCCGGGGGTGCGTGAATTGACGGACGGGCATTTGGCCATGGTCGGAACCGCCATCCTGTTCGCC
>CAZMKY010000350.1:0-12124 GCA_964566835.1 uncultured Rhodobacterales bacterium | reverse complement strand
CGAAAGTCATCTGGCGGCGTCTCAGCGTTCCAGGTCATGCGATCGCTCACTGTCGCGTTCCCACAAGTAATTTGCGCTGTCGCGGCGACATCCGATCGGTATCCAAGATCAAGCACACGTCCGTGGTATTGAAGGCATGGTCGACAAAAGCACCCTCGCCCACGAAACCGCCAAGCCTGAGGTAGGATTTGATGAGAGCGGGCACGGCCTTCATCGCGCGCACGGATTGGATATCCGCATCAGCGACAAGGTTCATCGGCTGGAACACCTCGGATTTCGCCCGCACGCGGATATCTTCCGGTGCCAGATGGCGCGCGTCCAGCAGCGAAAGCGGCTCAGCCAGAGCATCCAGATCAGTTCCATGGAAGCTGGCAACGCCGAAGAGGATTTCGATCTTTTCGTCCTCAACGAATTGAGCCAACGCTGACCAAAGCTGCCATACCGCCGTTCCACCGCGAAATTCCCGCGCAACGCATGAGCGACCAAGCTCCAGCAACTTGCGACCGGATGCCCTCAACAAGCTCAGATCGTATTCATCTTCAGAATAGAACTGTCCTGCAGCGTCCGCCGCCGCTTCCGTCATAACGCGATACACGCCTACGACATGGTCCAGCGTGGACGGCGGCGTTTCAGGATCGATTAAGACCAGATGCTTGGAAAACGGATCAAAGCGATCGCGCTCGAACTTTCGCACATGGTCCACCATGGGGCCGTCACCGCCAAGTTCTTCCACGAACACGCGATATCGCAATCGGCCCGCTGCGAGGATATCCTCCTCGCTCTCGGCAAATCGAACGATCAGAGTGCTCGCATCCAGCACAGGCAGACCCCTTCAGTCGGTGATGCGTTCTAAGCGGCGCCCATCGTCGATGCAATCCTGCCAAAAACACTCATAAGTTGTGCTTTCTGCAAAATTCGCGCTAAGATTGCTAGACATCAAAAATCACGGTCAATTCAATGCGCGATCCGTCAATCACCACTTTGCCTTCGTGTTGGAAGTTCACAGTGATCTTGCCATTGATATTCGATTGCACTTGCCCAAGGCCCCAATCAGGCTCTTCAGGGTGCCGCACGAACATGCCGGGCTCCAGAATTGAATTCATCTCAGACATGACGTCTCCAAGGATAATGCCATGACCGCTCAGGATCTCAGCGCGCTAATCGGTTCACGGATCTGCCATGACCTGATCAGTCCACTTGGCGCAATTGGCAATGGTGTCGAGCTATTGTCGATGTCGAATATCGGAAACATCCCGGAAATTGGCCTGATCGAAGATTCAGTGACCAATGCAAATGCACGCATCAAGTTCTACCGCATCGCCTTTGGGGTCTCTTCCTCAGACGCAGAACTTGCCGCATCCGAGGTGAAGTCCGTGGTGTCCGGCATGTACAAGCGCGCCCGGATGAGCGTCGATTGGTCCGATCAGGAAAGCCGCCCCCGCGATCAAGTCAAACTTGCCTTTCTGCTGCTGCAATGCGCCGAGAACGCCATGCCTTGGGGTGGGCGCGCAAGCGTGACCCACGACGGAACGCGCTGGATCATGCGCTGTTCTGCCGAGCGCATTAAGCAGGATCAAACGCTTTGGGGCTGGCTGGACGGATCGACGGAAGTAGACCGTATCGCCGCTGCAGATGTGCAATTCGCGTTGGCGCCCATCGCGGCAAACGCCGCTGGGCGTGACGTCGGAATAGAATGGTCCGACGTCAGCCTAACGCTTAGCTTCTGACGGTTCCGTCGCCTTCGACGAGATACTTGAAGCTAGTCAACTGAGCTGCCCCGACCGGACCACGCGCGTGCATCTTGCCCGTCGCGATGCCGATCTCGGCACCCATCCCAAACTCCCCGCCATCCGCGAACTGCGTTGACGCGTTTCGCATCAGAATCGCGCTGTCGAGGCGCGTGAAGAACCGACCTGCGACTTCGTCATCTTCGGTTACGATGCAGTCCGTGTGTTGGGAGCCATACGTGCGGATATGGGAAATGGCTTCGTCGACATTGGCCACGGTCTTGGCCGCGATGATCATGTCGAGGTATTCCTTTCCCCAGTCCTCGTCCGAAGCCTTCACCGTCCCTGCAATCGATTGAAGCTTCTCGCCCGCACGGACTTCAACGCCCGCGTCCATCAGGGACCGCAGAACGCCTTGGCCAATGGTTTCAACCAGATCCTCATGGATCAGAAGGCATTCTGCTGCACCGCAGATTCCTGTCCGGCGCGTCTTGGCATTCATCACCACCTTCAACGCCTTTTCGGGGTCCGCTGCAGCGTCAATGTAGATGTGCACGATCCCTTCCAGATGCGCAAAAACAGGAACACGCGCTTCCCGTTGGACCAGACCAACCAGACCCTTGCCACCGCGCGGCACGATGACATCAATCGTGTCCGTCATCGTCAGCATCTCACTGACAGCGGCACGGTCCCGGGTTGGAACGCGCTGAATGGCCGCTTCCGGCAGTCCCGCACGGGCCAATCCGGCAACAAGGCCGGCATGGATCGCCCCGGAAGAATGAAAGCTCTCTGAGCCTCCGCGCAGAATAACAGCATTGCCGCTTTTCAGGCACAACGCACCTGCATCCGCCGTCACATTTGGACGACTTTCGTAAATCACGCCGATGACGCCAAGAGGGGTGCGCACCTTACGGATATGGAGCCCGCTTGGCTGGTCCCATTCGGTAATGACCTCACCGACCGGATCATCCTGATCCGCGACAGCGCGGACGCCGTTGCACATCGCCTCGACCCGGGCGTCGTCCAACATCAGACGGTCCAGCATCGCGTCGCTCAGGCCTTTTTCACGGCCGAAATCCATGTCTTTGGCGTTGGCAGCAAGCAGCATGGCGCGGTCCGACCAGATAGCGTCGGCCCCGTGATGAAGCGCATCGCGCTTTTGCTCGGATGGCGCAAAGGCGAGCTCTGCCGCCGCCGCTTTTGCGCGACGACCCAGATCCGACATGATGTCAGGAATTTCGAGTGCGTCTTTCATATCCTATGCCTCTCAAAGGGGTCACATGTTCTAGGCGTTTTGGTCCGATACTGGCAAGCCGTCAGAGCGCCATGTCATCGCGGTGGATCAAAGCGGCCCGACCTGGATAACCAAGAATGGCTTCAATCCGGTCAGACCGTTGCCCCGCAATCGCATCCGCCTCTACTGCGGTATAGCGGACCAGGCCGATCCCGATCTGGCCATCTGGGCCACAGATCTCAACCGGATCACCACGACCGAAGGTGCCAGAGACACCCCGCACGCCAGCCGGCAATAAGGACTTGCCTTGGGTCAAAGCACGCGCCGCGCCCGCGTCGATCTTAACTTGCCCGCGAGGCTTCATCGACGCAATCCAGCGCTTGCGCGCGGCGTGAGGATCTGTCTCAGCGACAAACCATGTCGCGGCCGCGCCCTCTTCCAGTGCGGACAACGGCGACATCCGAGTTCCAAGCGTAATGGCCATGGCAGCACCGCCTGCCGTGGCAGTCTTTGCCGCCATCAACTTGGTTTTCATGCCGCCTTTTGACAGGCCCGTACCCGCATCACCGGCCATAGCCTCGATTTCGGGCGTGATCCTCTCGATGAGGTCGAACCGCTTGGCATTCGGATTGTCCTTCGGATTCTCCGCATAAAAGCCGTCGACATCCGACAAAAGAACCAGAACGTCTGCGCCTACGGTCACGGCAATCTGAGCGCCAAGCCGGTCATTGTCGCCATACCGAATTTCGTCAGTCGCCACGGTGTCATTTTCGTTCACGATAGGAACAACGCCAAGCGACAGAAGCTGACCCAGCGTGGCGCGACTATTCAGATAACGCCGACGGTCCGCGCTATCCTCCAAGGTGACGAGGACCTGAGCCGTCGTAATGCCGTGTGGCGCCAATGCGGCCTCATAAGCGCGCGCCAAACGAATTTGACCGACGGCCGCAGCCGCTTGCGCTTGTTCAAGCGACAGCGCCCCATCGGGCAGCCGCAACACGGCGCGACCAAGGGCAATGGACCCAGACGAGACGAGAATGACGTCCGCTCCGCCCTTCCGCAGCGCGGCGACATCACCAGCCAAAGACGTCAGCCAATCTTCCCGCAATTGACCGTTCTCGACCAACAAGGCCGAGCCGATCTTGACGACAATTCTGTTGGCTTTGCTTAAGGACGCCACGGCCCGGGCTCCTCCGCCTGCTCTTGTCGTTCGCGCAGTCGGTCGGCGTCGATCTCCGCGCGCACCGCGCGCAAGACCTCGGTCAGACCTTCGCGACTGACACCCGACATCAGATGAACCGGCCCCGCAACCGCCTCCAGTTCCGCCTTGAGCGCCTCTTTCAATTCGTCATCCAACGCATCGACCTTGTTCAAGGCCGTAACACGCGGTTTATCGGCCAGCGCACCGCCATAAGCCTCCAGCTCGTCGATCACCGTTTTCCAATCGGTGGCGACGTCCTCGGCTGTTGCATCAACCAAATGCAGAAGAACTGCGCAGCGTTCGACATGGCCCAGAAACCGATCGCCAATGCCCTTGCCTTCATGCGCGCCTTCAATGAGGCCCGGAATGTCGGCCATGACGAATTCAACGTTGTCCACGCCTACGACACCAAGGTTGGGGTGCAGCGTAGTGAAGGGATAGTCCGCAATTTTCGGACGCGCATTGGATGTCGCTGCCAGGAATGTGGATTTCCCCGCATTCGGCAAGCCCAGAAGGCCGGCATCCGCGATGACCTTCAGGCGCAGCCAGATCTCACGTTCGATACCAGGCTGGCCCGGGTTTGCACGACGCGGCGCCTGGTTGGTCGCGGTCTTGAAATGCAGATTGCCAAAACCGCCGTTCCCGCCTTTGGCAAGGCGAATGCGATCACCGACTTCCGTCAGATCGGCCAGAACGGTTTCTTGGTCTTCATCCAGAATTTCGGTGCCGACGGGAACACGAAGAACGATGTCATCACCCGTCTTGCCGGTGCGTTGCTTGCCCATGCCATGCTGACCATTTCCGGCAAAGAAATGCTGCTGGTAGCGGAAGTCGATCAGCGTGTTGAGCCCGTCTACGGCTTCCGCCCAGACGTTGCCGCCATTCCCACCATCGCCGCCGTCGGGGCCGCCGTACTCAATATACTTCTCTCGACGAAAGCTGATGCACCCTGCCCCGCCAGAGCCTGAACGGATCGTCACCCGTGCCAAATCCAGGAATTTCATAACCGATCCTCAAGGCTGTCTCGTGAGAGGGCGTAAGTGATGACGGGCTGAGGCTCAAGCCTTGCAAGCGATGTCCCCATCGCTTTGCCGGTCGGTTTAAAGCCAAGTTTCTCTGCGACAGCCTGCGATGCAGGGTTATCGGCAAAGACTTCAGCTTCAATTTCTGAGTACGTCGTGCGGGCAAAAAACGCAGGAATGAAGCCGCGCATCGCTTCGGTCGCAAACCCCTGCCCCCAATACGTCGGAATGATCATCCAACCTGCATTTGCAGGCGCACCGCCCGCACCGACCGCGCCAACAAGCACATTGTCGCGAAAGACGCCCAGCATGCCAGATGCGCGCCCCGTCCAAAGCCTTTGGCTAAGCCAGTCCTCAGCAACATCTCGCGACCACGACGCCGTCACAGAAGCTGTCTGCATGGCCACCTCGGGTGCACCGAGCGGCAGAATCGCGTCGACATCGTTCCGGTCCAAAGGGCGCAAACTCAAACGCTCGGTCTCGACCCGAAAGCCGTTTCGCGTCGTCCAAGCGTCCAGCGACAGCTCCATCTTGTTCGACATCACATTCTGCCCGAAAGACCGGGCATAGCGTTCAACACGCTCAACGGCGCGAAAACCCAACGCGCGCAATACGCTGCCAGAGCGCTCATTTCCGTCAAAGTATCCCGACGGCAACGGCCCTCGGCTATCGCCTGTGAACCAATATTCGCAAACTGCATGCGCGGCCTCAAAGCCATAGCCCTTGCCCCACGCTGAGCGGGCCAGCCAATAAGCAAGTTCATCGTCCAGAGAGATAATGCCTTGAAGGCCCTCATCGTCACAAATCGCCCAGAACGGTTTTTGCAGTACGGCAACCCGTGCGAGGAATTGCACGGCATCCTCGACGTCGTAAGGGTAAGGCACGACGGCCAGCCACTTGCTGACTTCGTAGTTCCCGACACCAGCGGCAATCGCGCGGGCGTCCTCCGGCACGAGGGGCCTGAGCGTCAGCCGCGGTGTCCGAAGGATCGGCACCGCGGAGGTCATGTTATCAGCGCATCTTTCGGTGATACGTCCACGTGGGCACAACGGCACCGCGCGCAACACAGAACGCCTCGGCGTCGCCGAGATAGGTGAAACCGGCATTCGTCAAGACACGCGCCGATGCCGCGTTGTCCTGAAAAACCGAGGCGAACATCGTGTCGTTGTCCCTTGGGTTCGCGTCAAGGATTGCCCGCACCGCTTCGGAGGCAAGACCCGTATTCCAAAAGGCAGGTGCGACCCAATAGCTGATCTCGGATTGGTTGCGGTCCATACGTTCAATCGAAATGACGCCCATCAGTTCGTCACGTCCGGACTTAGAGCCATCCATGGCCCAAGCATCTTCGTCACGGTTGGACGCCGTCACTGTTTCAATGAATGCCTCGATCGCGCCAGGCGGCAAAGGATGCGGGATTGTCCGGGTCATCCGGGCCACACGTTCATCGGAGCCGTAGTGCTCCATTAGGCCTGCATCAGACCTGCGCAGGGGCCGTAGCGTCAAACGCTCCGTCTCAATCACGGGCTGCGTCACGATAGTATCATGTATCACGGGGCTTCTCCTCCGCCTCGTCCGGCTCGACATGCTCTCCCCAAGCACAAGAACCTTAATAAATCTGGGTACGCCACCGCCGCGCTACAAGCGCAGGTCCCCTTCGCACCTTGAAAAAGAAGAAGGGGACCGGCGGTGCCGATCCCCTTCGGGTAATCCTATGTGGATCGGCTTATTCGGCTGCTTCTGCCTGTGGCATGACCGAAATGAAGGTACGCCCTTTAAGGCCCTTGCGGAAAGTCACGGCGCCTTCAACAGTTGCAAAAATCGTGTGATCCTTGCCCATGCCTACGCCTTCACCCGGCCACCACTTCGTGCCGCGCTGACGTGCAATGATGTTGCCAGGGATCACGGCTTCGCCGCCGAACTTCTTGATGCCAAGACGACGGCCAGCACTGTCGCGGCCGTTGCGGCTGGAGCCGCCTGCTTTCTTGTGTGCCATCTCGCTTACTCCTTACCTTCGACGATTGCCTTGGCCTGATCGACCCAGCCTTCGCGCTCAATACGACCTTTGAAGCTAAGCTTCTCGTCGAATTCTGCAATCTCTGCTTCGCCCCATGCTGCAATCTGAGCGAACGTCGTCACGCCAGCAGCATGCAGCTTCTTCTCAAGCGCAGGACCAACACCCGACAACTTCTTCAGATCGTCAGCGGCTGCGGCTTCTGCGGCCGGCGCAGCCTCTGCCTTTGGTGCAGCGGCTTTCTTCGGGGCAGCGGCCTTCTTCGGCGCAGCTTCTGCGACCGTCTGGCCAGCTGCGCCAACTGCAGCTTTAACACCGGACTTGTCGGCACCCTTCTCAAGGATGTCAGTGACGCGCAGCAACGTCAGCTGCTGGCGGTGACCCTTCGTGCGCTTCGAGCCGTGCTTACGGCGACGCTTCACGAAGTGGATGACTTTCTCGCCCTTGATCTGGTCGATCACTTCGGCCTGAACCGCAGCGCCATCGATCATGGGCGTTCCGACAGTGGCACCCACCATCAGAATGTCATTGAATTGAACTTTTTCGCCAGCAGCCGCAGCGAGTTTTTCAACGCGGAGCACGTCGCCCGCCTGAACCCGATACTGCTTGCCGCCAGTCTTAAGGACCGCAAACATGGTCATTTCCTTTTCTCTGCCGCGTCCTATGGCCCTGTTTTCACAGAGTTTTGGCCTATCGCCGCCTCGAACAGCGTGCCCTTTGTCGGGCGATCATGAAGAACAAAGGCGGGCCATTGCCCGCCAAAGTCCGCGTCGTATGCCGCTGAAGCCCTTTAAAGTCAAGCGATGAAGCCCCGTCGACTTGCGCTTTTTTCGGGTCCCCGGCGTTAAAGTTCTTCCCCGCGACTGAAGATCGCCGAAGCCCGTCCCAATGCGCGCGAGATGTCGATGAACACCTGATCAAAGCCTTCAAACAGCGCCCGGTTCAAAGCTTTGCCAGCCTCGCTGCCGGTGACGTCTATGTATTGCTTCAGATCGTCGGCGTCCAAGGGCTCATAGGCAAGGTTCAGGTAGGAATAGATCCACGTCTCGGTGCTGTCGCGCAAATCCGGTTCTTGCGACCAGACGTCCTGCAGCATCTGGTCCTCAGTGATCGGCAGCCCGCCGTCCGCCATCCCCTCATAGAAAGCCAGACTGGAATTCAGGCCGCCCATGACGTTGAGATCAATCAGATTATTCTGCTCAATGAACATTTCCAAAGCACTGCGTCTTGCGTCGTCATCGAGATCCTCAAAGGCGGCTTCGGCGGCCGCCTCCAGATCCTCGTCCAACAGCGCCTCACGGCCTGCCAGCTCCAGCGATACGACTTCTGCTCCCAAGGCAGAGGCGTAGAACGCGAGAAGCGGCGCCACATCAACCTCTTCGAGCACCGCGTCGAACCCAATTCGGAACGTCTCGCTCATCGTCTCGGTGCTGTAGATGCCATCCAGGAGAGCATTCCACCCCTCACCCCCATCACCGCCCAGCATGTCAGCTTCCAGCTGTTCGCCTTGGTTCAGGCCTTCAATGCGCATGATGTCCATCAGGCGCGGAAGACCCATGGCGTCATAAAGCTGATCCAACTCCTCTGGGCTGGCCGCAAAAGCGCTGTTTCCAACGATCAACGCACTCAGAATTGCTGTCGTTCTGAAAAATGACATGCCCGCTCCTTCGGTGATGGCTTGGCCAGATAGTAGGTCCGCATCAGACACGTTGAAAGGCACATCACATCAAATTTGCGAAATGGCTTGCGCCCCCGAAACCCTTGGCGTATCCCGCGCTCCAGACCCCCGCGGAGAGGTGCCGGAGTGGTCGAACGGGGCGGTCTCGAAAACCGTTGTGGGTGCAAGCCCACCCAGGGTTCGAATCCCTGTCTCTCCGCCATTTTCCTTCAGGACGCCCCGTATCTGAGCATCCAACGCCCGCTCAGATGTCAGTGTCATTCTGAAACAAGGCCTGCTGCAACTCGGCAAAGCGATAAGGCTTGGTGATCCTCGGGATCGAAGGGTCCGGCAGTTCAACACTTTTCGCGTCATAGCCTGAGGCAACGACGATCCGCACATCGGATCCAAGCACCTTCTCGATCAATGGCACACTGGATTTTCCGTCAAGGTTCAGGTCGAACACCATGTAAGAAAAGGATCGGTCAGACAGCGTGATTTCGGCCGCCTCGATGGAGTTACAAAGCACGACATCCTTGAAGCCGATATCCAGTAGCATGTCTTCAAGGTCTAGTGCGACCAAGGCCTCGTCCTCCACCACCAAAACGCTGGTCGCGTTAAACGTCCCGGTTGCCACGCCCGTCTCCGTGGCCGAGTCTGAGGTCTGGCTCACTCCAGTGTCCCGATCGTTAACTTATCACTTACTGTTCGCTTCACGATAAATGACGCGATCCAAGTCGGCTTCAATATCATAGGTTAAACCGCCTGCACCCCACGTTAGGTCAACCTTGCCATCAAGATCATGTTCAACAGATCTTTCGATGAAGCGGATGCCAAATCCTCTGTGTTCCGGCTCTGAAACGGCACCTTCAACACATTCTTCCCAGCGAAGGTTAAATCTTCCTTCATCCATCGACCAAGTGACACTGACAGTGCCCTTGCTTGCCGAAAGGGCCCCGTACTTCACGGCGTTTGTCGCCATCTCGTGCAGAATAAGGGTGAGGGTCAGCGCAGGTTTGACGCCAAGGCTGATGTCGGGCCCCTCAAAAGTCAGCCTTTCATAGTCACGGTAGGGCGCAAACTCTTGATCGAGCACCTGGCTAAGGCTGATAGAATGCCAATCCGCGGCCGACAAAAGCGAATGCGTGGCTGCCAACGCACCGATCCGGCTGGTCAAAGCTTCTGCCATGGTCTCTCGGCTGTCAGCCGTACGGACGGTCTGGCGTACAATGCTCATGACTGTAGCCAAAGAGTTCTTCACCCTGTGCTGCAGCTCCGCCATCAGATGGCGCAAATCGCGCTCCATCTGCCGCGCCTCTGTGACCCGGTGCACGATAATGCCGACGCGATCCACGTCCTCGCTTTCACCGGGGACAGGATAGATATCCAGCTCGAAAACCTCGGGCATCCGATGATCCGTCGGCGCGTTGGCTTCCAGCTCCCACCGACTGACGCCCTCCCCTGTCTCGAAGACTTGCGTGATCACGTCGTCAATCTTGGGTCCGATCTCTGGCAGCATCTCGGTAATCGTCTTCCCAAGATGCTCTTCCACGCTGAATCCGTTGTACTCGGCGAGGCTCTTGTTGATCCGGCGATACTTCCTGTCGCGGCCGACAAGGGCCATCCCAACCGGCGCGCTTTCATAAAGACGCTCGATTTCGCGTCGACTGTCCGCAGCGGCTTTCTCCAGTTCCAGCGCCGCTGTCTGCGCGCTGACAAGCTGCGTCACGTCCTCGAAGACAAGGACCGCACCGTCGATCATGCCTTCGTGATCGACATAAGGCAGGGCGCGGAAAGTATAGGTGTCGGACCCAATGGACACCTGCTCCGAGACGTCTTTCTCCCCGGCGAGCGCTTTTTCCAATGCCTCGGTCAGGATACTGCTTTCCAGCGACGCGCGAACATCCATAATCGGGCGGCCCTTGTCGCGTTCGACAAGCCGGAACAGTTTCTTGGCGACGGGTGTGAAGGATCTGACGCGCAGTTCTCGATCAACAAAGACTGTCGCGATTTGAGAGCTTTCCAGAAAGTTGACATGATCGGCGTTCAAAAGCGCCAATTCGTCCAGCTTGGACTTGAGCTCTTCGTTGACTGTTGAAAGCTCTTCGTTCGCCGATTGAAGCTCTTCGTTCATCGACATCATTTCTTCGTTGGAGCTTTTCAGCTCCTCGTTTGATGTCTCCAGTTCCTCGACGGTCGTTCTCAGAGAAGCACGCGTTTCAGACAGCTCGTCCTCAAGCTCTTGAATCCACTGCTCGGTCCGAAACTCCCCAATGTCAGCATCCATGTCATCATCGTCGCGCATGACACGGTTGGTTTCGCGGAAGACGATCAGCATGTCGACGCTGTCCAAAGGATCCGCAATCAGATCGACCGTCAGTTGCTCAGCATCATCCAACTCGATCTTGATGCCGCGCCGAATAACGCGTCGACGCCGCTCCTCCATGGCACCGAGGACCGATCTCAACGCGGGACGCAAATCGCTTGGGGCAAGATCCAGAAGCCGTGAACTTGGCTCCCCGACCGACAGGCGCAGGTAGGGGCTGGTTCGGGCCGAAGAATGGATCACATGGCCCTGATTGTTCACGACGACATGAGGCAGCGTATATCGTTCCATGACGCGCCGCATGAGAAGTTGGCTGCGCTCGTTCTTGGTATCATGCGGTTCCGGAGGGGGCACCCGTTCACCCCGCGCTTCCGAAGACCTTTGGCGCGGCGTCAAAGGCAGAACAAAATTCGACTGTGTCTTGGCGATCTTTCGATAGATCCGTTCTTCCCGAGCGACCACATCGAAAAGGTCATCACGGCCTGCAAGGTTTTCGGCCGATCCAAGAAGAAGCCAACCGCCCTGCCGCAAAGAATAGTGAAACAAGGGCAGCACGCGGCTTTGCAGCCTGTGATCAAAGTAGATCAAGAGATTGCGGCACGAGACGAGATCGAGGCGCGAAAACGGAGGATCCTTGATGACCGAATGCGCAGAGACGCGCACCATGTCCCGGATCGTCGGGTTGACCGAGAAGCCGTCTTCGGTCGCCGTAAAGTAGCGATTGACCAGTTCCGGCGGCAGGTCTGCGACATCGGACAGCATGTAGACACCGATCCGTGCCCGTCTCAGCATCTCCTCGTCGATGTCTGTTGCGAAGATCTGAACGTCTGGCTTGTCTTTTTCGCGGGCGATCGCCTCGGCGAACAGAATGGCTATGGAATATGCTTCTTCTCCCGACGAACATCCCGGCACCCATACGCGGATCGTTCGGCTGACGCGGGCGTTT
>CAZMKY010000349.1:0-2865 GCA_964566835.1 uncultured Rhodobacterales bacterium | reverse complement strand
TTTTCCTGTGGTGGAGGTCATGTCCGCGTCCTAGTCTTATTGGTGGCAATACAGGACCACGGAAGGCGCCGTAAATGGGCAATCGCGATGGAGATGGGTCTTACTTGATCGCACCTGATCCAGGTGCGCTTCGGTTGACGCGTGCGATTGAAGGCGTTGACGAGACCGGCCAAGTCACGCCCATCCCGGTTGTGGAGGAGCGTCCTTTGACGATCTTCCTGAACGGACAGGAAATCGTCACCGCCATGACCATCGGCGATTATCCTGAATATCTGGCGCTTGGGTTCCTTCGCAATCAGGCGATGCTGTCACCAGACGAAGCGGTGACTGGGATCGACTATGACGAAGATCTCGAAACTGTTGTCGTTCGCACGGACGGTCAGACCACCTACGAAGAGAAGCTGAAAAAGAAGACCCGCACGTCCGGCTGTGCGGTCGGCACTGTTTTCGGAGACATGATGGAAGGTCTGGAAGACCTGAAGCTGCCGGAAACCAAAGTGAAGACATCATGGCTTTACGCATTGGCTGACAGGATCAATCGCACGCCTTCGCTTTACCTCGAAGCGGGGGCGATCCACGGGACGGTGCTTTGCCACGAAGATCGCCCAATGGTCTACATGGAAGACGTTGGCCGTCATAATGCCGTCGACAAGATCGCCGGTTGGATGCTGTCAGAGGGTGTGACCGGAGAGGACAAGATCCTCTATACGACCGGCCGACTGACATCCGAGATGGTCATCAAATGCGCGCACATGGGGATCCCCGTTCTTGCCTCACGTTCCGGGTTCACGGCTTGGGGAGTCGACATCGCCCGACAGGTCGGACTGACACTGATCGGGCGGATGCGCGGGCGCAGGTTCCACTGCCTGTCGGGTGAAGACCGGTTGGAGCGTGACGCGGATCCGGCAAAGATCAGTGCGGAAGAACGCAAGCATCGTCGGAAAAGTGCAGACGCATGAGCGAGCGGATCAAGATCTCTTGGGCGCACGACACGGCAGTGATGCGGTCCAGCCTGAACGTCTGGTGGCAGACGGTTGTGCCCAACCCCTCGATCTCATGGCGATTGATTTTCTGGGTCCTTGTCTGGATCGGGATCTTCGTGGCGGCAATTATTCTTGGCGCGCTTGGGCTCGACCCGGCCTATGCACTTGCCGGGCTGGCAGGCGTTGCCGTCTTCATCATCGGGTTTTTCACGCTGCAGCGAACGCGCCTTACGAAGTTCTACAAGGTGCTCGGCATGCATTGGAATGAAGCCGGAAAAACGCATGCCAGCTTTGGGCCAGAAGGGGTCGAACTGCGCGACAACGTATCGTCCAGGCGCCATGCTTGGACCGGGATCGATGCGATTGCGGCCGCGCCAAAGTCTACGGTGCTCAGAAGTGGGATATCCATGATCGCGGTTCCGGATTCTGCTCTGCCAGATGAACTGACGCCTGATGCGTTTCGTCGCCAGCTTCTGGCTTGGAAGTCGAACGTTCCGACCGAGGAGATTGCGGCATGACGCGACCCCTGGGCGTTATTCTGGCGGGCGGTCAGGCACGTCGCATGGGCGGCGGGGACAAGGGACGATTGCCGCTTGGTGGCAAGACGATCCTCGACCATGTGGTTCAGCGGCTGGAACCGCAGGTCGATACGATGGCGATCAACGCCAACGGCGATCCAGCTCGATTTGCTGACCTTGGCCTGCCGGTCTTGCCCGATAGCGTGACTGGGTTTGTCGGCCCTCTGGCGGGTGTGTTGGCCGGGCTTGACTGGGCTGCAAGCCAAGGCGCGACACAAGTTGTCACTGCGGCTGCCGACACGCCGTTCTTTCCGACGACGCTTGTCTCGGATCTTGTGACCGCGGCTGAGACACAGGGTCAGCCGATAGCGCTGGCCGCGTCTGGTGGGCACCGGCATCCTACGTTCGGTCTTTGGCCCGTGGCGTTGCGTGATGATCTTCGCGCTGCTCTGGAAGACGGGCTTCGCAAGGTCATCCTGTGGACGGACAAGCACGGAACGGCTTCGGCGGAATTTCCGGCCACGACACCTGACCCGTTCTTCAACGTGAATACGCCAGAGGATCTGACCCTCGCCGAGGAGGCGCTTCGAACATGAAGATCTGGGGCGTCGTCGGTTGGAAGAACGCCGGAAAAACCGGCCTCATGGAGCGTCTGGTGACCGAGTTTGTGTCGCGTGGCCTCTCGGTTTCGACTTTGAAGCATGCGCATCATACTTTTGACGTCGATCACCCCGGCAAAGACAGCCACCGACACCGAATGGCCGGTGCCACTGAAGTTCTTTTGTCGTCCGGGGCCAGGTGGGCCTTGATGCACGAGCTTCGGAGCGCGGAAGAGCCACCCTTGGCAGAATTGCTGGCCAAACTGTCGCCCGTCGATCTGGTTCTGGTCGAAGGTTACAAGCGGGATGACCACCCGAAAGTCGAAGCACACAGGGCGGAAACGGGGAACGCGCTTATTGCGCCAAACGATCCGACGATACGGGCCGTTGCAGCTGACGTCGCACTGGATCTGGATCGCCCCGTGTTTGATCTGAACGACACAAAAGCGATTGCCGACTTCATCGCGGCAGAGTTGGGTCTTTGACCCGCTTCGACACCGTAGCCATCGTCGATTGGTCCAGCGGCAACGACACCGGCCCTCGCCCGAAGAAGGATGCGATCTGGGCCGCTGTGCAGCGCGGCGACACGGCGGAAGAACCTGTCTATCTTCGGAACCGCGTGTTGGCCGAAGCCTGGCTATCAGACCTGATCGAACGCGAATGTTCCCTTGGTCGACGAACGTTGATCGGATTCGATTTCCCGTTTGGGTATCCGGAGGGTTTCGCCGAGGCCGTGACAGGCTCTTCGGATCCCTTTGCGGTCTG
>CAZMKY010000348.1:0-8114 GCA_964566835.1 uncultured Rhodobacterales bacterium | reverse complement strand
CAGAGGTGTCGCCACTTCTCCGCGCGCGCATGAAAGCCACGGAAGACATGTCAATGTTTCTGTCCAAGATAGAAAGCATGACGCTGAATGTGGAGGCCGGGTATCTTGGACGCGTAGACATGGACCTGAGCGACGACATCGAAGATATCTCAGCGCTGTTGGAGCAATCCGAGACCGACGCGGCCTTGGATGGGGTCCGTGAAGACGTCGGCACATTGATCCGCGAGCTTGGCGAGGCGGGCCATCTGGTTGCCCTCGTCCATGAGGCACGCATGAGCGCGCGCAGTGCGGAGACGGCAACCGAGCTTTTGACCGCACGGCTCTCATCCGTTTCTCAGGACATTTCGGGCATTCTGGTCCGTGCGAGTGCCCGATCCTCGGAATTCGGGGGCGCCTTTGATGCCATGCAGAAACGCGTTCTTCTGGCCGAAATCCTTTTGACAACCATGGCCTTGTTGCTGGTGCTGGCCTTGGCTTTCGTCGTCGTCGAAAGGTGGATTTTGAAGCGTCTTGATGTCCTCAGGTCGGACGTGACCAATCTGGCCAAGGGCAAGATGGAAATCCTGTCATCGATGCCGGGTCGGGACGAGCTGGGCCAAATGGCGAGCGCTTTGCGTGTTCTGCGGGGCATGGCCGTCGATCTGCACCGCTCCAACAGGGAATTGTCGGATTTCGCATATGTCGCGTCGCACGACTTGCGTAGCCCTTTGAGGGCCATTCAGGACGTTGTCGATTGGACAGTCGAAGACTATGGGGCCGTTCTGCCCGACGGCGTGATGCAGAATTTGTCGCTTGTCCGTGGGCGCAGCGACAAGCTTTCCCAACTCTTGGCGGATCTCTTGGACTATGCGCGTGCCGGCCGTGGGACGGGCGAGATCGCCCGATTGCGTATTCCGGAACTGTTGGATGAAATTGACCGTTTGCTGAACCTGCGGCCGGCCTTTGAGCTCACCTTTACTGGCGTCTCTGACGTTTGTGTAGAGCGCCTGCCGTTCCGAACGATCCTCCTGAACCTGATCGGCAATGCCCATCGCCATCATGACCGGGCTGAAGGGCAGATCTCCGTGACCAGCGAGGTTCGTAAAGGGTGGCTTACCCTCAAGGTTCAGGACGATGGTCCTGGAATCGCAAAGCGCCATCAGGCCAAGGTATTTGAACTGTTTCAGCGGCTGGCTGATGAGCCGGACCCAAAAGGCAGCGGTATTGGCTTGTCGATGGTGCGCAAACTGGCCGAGGCGATGGGGGGCACGGTCACGCTTTCTTCCGACGGCGAGGCAGAAAGAGGTTCCGTCTTCACACTTATTATACCGCTCGCAGGTCAAGATGAAGCTGACACAACCGCTGTCGTCTCAAATGGGGAAATGGCCAATGGCGAAGTCTGATCGTGTAACTTTTCTCATCGTGGACGATGACGATGTGGCGGTCATGGGGATGCGGCGTGCCATCCGCAAACTGAATCTCGCCAACCCGGTTGAGGTTGCCCGCAACGGCGAAGAGGCGCTGGCGCGCTTGCGCGAACAAGGCGAAAGTCGCCTTCAGCGCCCCTTTATCGTTACGCTGGATCTCAACATGCCGCGCATGGGTGGGTTGGAATTTCTTTCAGAAATTCGGGCCGACAAAGGCCTGCAGGATACCGTGATCTTTGTCGTGACGACGTCCGACGCCCCGACCGATATCACATCGGCTTATGCCCGGAACATCGCGGGCTACATCGTCAAGGAAGATACGTTCGAGACGTTGAAGCGCTCTCTCTCGATGCTGCGCGACTTCACCGAAATTGTGCGCCTTCCTGGTGGAGCGGAGACATCTTCGATGGAACTTCGCCTCTCTCGACCCGTCGCCTGAACTTCCCGCGTTTTTGTTTGAAGGAAAGCAGTCATGTCCGTTTTCTCCTCAACCCTTTTTGACGACCAGATGCACGAAAGTGGCACCGATTTCGTCATCAGCAAGATCAGTGCGCTCATCCTTGACGACAGTGAGGTCGACCGACTGCGCCTGCGGCGCCTGTCGCAATCGACGGACCTGCAAATTGATTTTTCAGAGGCCGCCACAATCGCCGAATTCGCGTCGAAGCTGGATCAAAAGCGGTATGATATCGTGCTTCTGGATTACCGACTGGTGCAGGGCGACGGTCTGATCGCGCTGGAAATGTTGCGACGCCACCCCGAGAACGCCAAATCTCCCTCGATCATGATCGCGGGAGAGGGGCAGATTCAGATCGCGGTCGATGCGATGAAAAGCGGATGCAACGACTACCTGATCAAAGGCAATCTGACCTCTAGCCTGTTGGAGCGTTCGATTCTGCACGCCATTGAAACCTCTGGCCTGCGCCAGTCTCTCACCGCTGAGGAAGAGCGGCGGAAAGCCATCCAGAATTCTCTCGGGCGGTTCTCTGCCAGTTGTGGCTCCGAGATGCGGACGATCCTGTCTGCCATGCTGCGAAGGGCGCGCGGCATGCGGCGCAACCCCGGCGCTATCTCCGGCGATGACGTCCAAAGTCTGGAGACGTCATGCGAGAAGCTGTGGAACTTCCTAGACGAATTTCAGGAATTCGTCACGGACGCATCCGCACCACAAGACAAGCCGGGTGCATCGCGCCTGCTGAATTGACATCAGCGTGCGCGGACGGCCGCGACCAAGGCGCTCGCCAAAAACAGGGCGAGCGCGACGCAGACAATCGTGGGTCCGGTGGGCGTGTCCGTCTGAACTGAAACCCAGAGTCCGCCCAGCGTCGCGATCGATGCCGCTGCGGCAGAGAGACCCACCATGCGCTCCGGGGTGGACGCAAATGGTCGCGCCGCTGCTGCCGGCATGATCATCAGCGCGGCGACCAAAAGAACACCGACAATCTGAATGGCGATCGCAACGGTCAATGCCAACGCGAGGGTTACAGTCAATGTTTCACGGCGCGGTTTGAAACCCGCAGCCGCAGCCAGATCCTCGTCAAGCGTGCTGGTCAGAAGCGCGGTCCAACGCCATGCAATCAGGCCGACGACCGTCAACGCGCCGCCCCAGATAAGCCAGACATCACCAGTGGACACCGACAGAATATCGCCCAGGAGAAGCGCGGTCAGGTCGACGCGCGCGCCCGGCACCATCGAAATCGCAACAAGGCCTGCTGCCAGCGCACCGTGAGCCATTACCCCAAGAAGCGTATCTTCTGCCACGCCGCGCCCGGCGAGGCTGGAGACCAACAAGCCCATTACCAGTGCTGCCGCCGTCACCGCCGGGAAAATCGCACCATCCATTGCAAGCGCGATCGCAATGCCAAGGACACCCGCATGCGCGGTCGCGTCGCCAAAATACGCCATGCGGCGCCAGACAACGACACACCCGAGCGGCGCGGCGGCAAGGCTGACGCCAAGGCCTGCGAGCGCCGCCCGCAGCAAAAGAGCGTCGAAAGCCGTCACGTTTCAGCACCTTTGGCGTTCTCCAATGACGACTTGTCATCATGCCGGTGCGCGTGCGCCCCGTGGTCGTGGTCGTGGTCGTGGTCGTGGTCGTGGTCGTGGTCGTGGTCGTGGTCGTGCCGGTAGAGGGCCAGCGCGCCCTGCGTCTTTGTGCCGAAGAGTGCTCGATACTCTGGCGCACGCAGCACGACGTCTGGCGTGCCTTCACAACAGATGTGCCCGTTGAGGCAAATCACGCGATCCGATGCGCTCATGACAACGTGCAACTCGTGACTGACCTGCACGATGGCACAGCCCATATCGTCCCGAATTTCTTCCAGAAGCTTGTAGAAAGCGGCCGACCCAGCCTGATCGAGGCCTGTTGTCGGCTCGTCCAGCAGCAGCAGATCGGGCGCCCCCAGAATGGCGCGCGCCAGCAAAACCCGTTGCAACTGGCCGCCGGAAAGATCCACCAACTGCCGTCCGATCAAGTCCGCGGCACCGACCCTGTGCAAGGCATCCCGAACATCTTGCATCTTGTGGCGTGTGGGCAAGGCGGTGAAGCGACCGACCGTCATGGGCAAGGTCCGGTCCAGCCGAAGTTTCTGCGGCACATAGCCAATCTTCAACCCCGGTTGCTTCTGCACACGCCCGTCTTCGGGCGTGACAGACCCGGAAGCGACTTTCAGAAGCGTCGATTTGCCGGACCCATTCGGCCCTACAATCGTGACGATTTCCCGTTCTGACACAGACAATCCCACGCCCTGAAGGACGCGGCGACCAGAGTATCTGACCGAGATTTTGTCGAGCTCAAGAAGGGGCATCTTCGTCGTATTGATATGTTATAACATTTCGTGTAGGCCCGCCTCGTCTATAGAGCAAGAGAGAACCCATGCGATATTATGTCTTCGGCGCCGCTTTGAGCACGTTTGCCCTTTCCGCTGCAAGTGGGGAAGCCGCCGATGGCGGTGTGCAGGTGACAACCGATCTGCCGATTCTTCAGGCGTTGGTTGCCGAAATTCAAGGCGGCAAAGGTGAGGTCACGGCCCTCATGTCCGGAAACACCTCGCCGCATGACTGGGCTTTGCGCCCCTCTGATGCAGCTCGCTTGTCCAGTGCTGAACTCGTGGTTTGGGTCGGCCCGGACCTGTCGCCTCGTCTGACCGACGCAATTGAGACTATTGGTGAGGCCGGGCGATCCTTGCCGCTGATGGAGGTTCCGGGCACGTCGATCAGATCGCTTCTTGAGGATGTGAAAGCTTCCGATCACGAGGATCATGGGCATGATGACAACGATCATGATGACCACGACCATGACGAGCATGCGCATGACGAAGATCATGATCATGGCGAGCACGACGACCACGATGATCACCAGGATCATGACGGTCATGAAGATCATGCGGACCACGACCACAAGAAGCATGATGACCATGCGCATGAAGATCATGAAGACGAGGGCCATGATGATCACGCCGGCCATGACCATGGCGACGAGGATCCGCATGGCTGGCTGAGCCCGGAAAACACACGTGTTTGGGCAGACGCCATTGCCGCCGCTCTGGCTGACCGGGATCCGGCAAATGCCGAAAGTTATATCGCCAATGCAGCGGCGTTCCGAGCCGGGCTTGATGCCGCGCAACCTGCAATAGCCGAGATGCTTGCAAGCAGTGCGCCACGCTACGTCGAGGCGCATGACGCGCTGGGCTATTTCGCGGACAGCTTCAATGTGCCGGCAAGCGCTGCGATTGCAGACGGTCATGCCGCCGACCCCGGTCCGCGTCGGTTGGCGGCTGTGGATGAGGCAATAGCTGAAAGCGGTGCCAGCTGCGTATTGATCGAAGCGGGCACGTCACCACGCCTCGCGCTTTCAGTGGCAGAGCGGAATGACTTGAAAGTTCTGGAGATCGACCTGATCGGCCAAAGCGCTATCGGCCGAGGCTATACCGCTTGGCTCTCTGACATGGCACGGACGATCGCAGAGTGCTGATCAGCTGATCAACGCGACCGGCAGTGATACGGCGGCCGCGATCGTCAGCAGAGCGACCAGCATATAGATCCCATCGCGCACCAGGAAACTGGTCGCGATGAGGACGATCGCCGCCCCCAGGATGCTGGACGAAAATGGGACGAATTCGAGAAACGGCATCATCAGTCCGGCTACCATGCAGATCGTGCAGCCAATGATCTGAAAAGGGCGCGACGTCAGAACTCGAAAGCGTTGCCGTGAGTGAGTGTCGATCCACGATGCCACCGGCCGAATACCGCGCACGGCGCGTCTGACCCGATGCGCGTGCAGTTTGCGTCGCAGCAGAAACTCTGGCAGCCACAAGTGATCACGCCCCACCAGCATTTGCGAAGCAATAAGAGCAATCGTCAGCCCGCATAAGCTGGAAAACAGGGGGATGCCGCTCAAGGGTGTGACGACCGCAAGGGCGGGCAGAAGCATCAACGGCACAAACGCGGCGCGGCCAAAGCTCTTCAGCAAGGCACCAAAGGTAACGACTTTGTCCCGTGACAATCCGTCAACGCGGTCAAGAAGATCGCCCAGAGGCGTGTTGGTTTGGACATGTTCCGACATGTTCGAGCCGACGCCTATTCGACCACTTCGTCTTTTACCTGTCCCCAGGCGATCATCGTAAAGATGGCCGTTCCGCCCACGACGTTCCCGGCCAGGACCGGCAGGAAAAAGGAGAAGAGCGCCGGACCAAGGCTCAATTCACCTCCGACCATCAGGTATGCCATTTCGACCGATCCGGCGATGATGTGCGTGAAGTCTCCGGCCGCGATCAGCCACGTGAATCCCAAGACAACGAAAAAGCGGCTGTTGCTGGCTTGCGGCATGGACCAGACCAAGGCGGCCACAAGAATGCCGGCCGGGATTCCCCGCAGGAAACTGTCCCAAGCGCCCATGCCGGTTGCATGCTCGGACAACGACAAGATGGCAGGTCGCAGTTCTTCAGGAATGGCGCCCGTGTGCCGCATGACGGTTGCGGCCAGAAACGCACCCACAACGTTGGCGGCAAGAACGATCGACCACAGCCGCAATGTCGAGATACCGCAAGACCAGCAGGGTTTCGCGAGAAACGGCAGAACCGTTGTGATCGTGTTCTCTGTAAAAAGCTGCAATCGCCCCATGATGACCAGAAGGAAACCGAAGGAATACCCGATATTCTCAACCAAGTAGGAATGAGGCGCGTCAGGCAGGTATGTCCGGAAAATTGCTTCGCCGAGGACGGAGAAGCTCATCATCAGGCCCGCGGCGAGGCCCGACCAAACCAATGAACGATTGGTGCGCGCCAGTTCTTCTTCGCCGTCACGCTTGATCACTTCGTAGATCAGCTTCGAGGGCAGGGCGGATGCCTTGGAAACGGTTTCGTTTTCCTGTGCCTCGTGTTCGGCATCGACGTCCTTGGGACGGATGATCAGATCTTCCATGAGGGCTCCTTTCAAAGAGCGTTGCGCCAGCTCTTTGCTACATCAACGGCCGGGCCGGCACCTGATCCAGTTCCTTCATCGCGATCTCGGCCAAGCGCTCAAGGTCGGTGATGTGAAGGCGGGAGTCAGACCAAGACGCCAGCTGCGTCTCGCGAAACCGTGCGAGAGTCTTGTTTGTATGGACAAGCGAAAGTCCCAGCGCATCCGCGAGGTCTTGCTGTCGGAAGGGGAAGGGCATCTCGCCATTATCGGTCAGGCCAAGTGCCTTGCCGCGTTCGTAGACCGTAACAAGGGCCCAGGCGATCCGCTGCCGCGCGTCGCGCTGGCCGATCGTTGTCAGGGCTGCCCCGAGGAAGTGTTCCTCTATCGCGGCCAACCACGTGATGTCGAAGGCGCGCTCGGGGCTGTTCCGGAAAAAACTCCAAAGCTCTTTTCGGTCGAAAACACAAAGCGTCATGCGCGTGGTGGCATCGACCGAATGCTTCATTTCGCCAAGAAGGCCAGCCTGCAAGCCAATGAAATCGCCGGGGAAAACCATGTTGATGACCTGCCGGCGGCCGTTTTCAAGTATCTTGTATCGAAGCCCCATCCCGTTCAGGGTCGTAAAGAGTTGGGGGGAGTTCGACCCTTCCATCAAGATTTGTGTGTTCGGTTCGACCGACAATTCGCCGACTTTGAACTTTTCCATCTCCCGCACTTCGGAAGTGGTGAAGGGCACGAAAGCCTCACTGTTTCTCAGTGGGCAATTCCGACACTGCACAGCCATACACATTTCACCTTTCGCTATGTCACAGTTTAATGTGTGAGCCGGGATTTGGTTCCAAGTTGCGCGAAAACACCGAGCGGAACAGCCATGTGGAAATCATTCATCGTTGTCGAAGAAGACGCTGTCGTCTCCGAAGATCTGCGCGAAGCGCTGAGCGAGCGCTTTTCGAATGCTGACGTTTCGGTCTTTTCCGCACTTGGGGTTGCGCTGGACCACATAGCGACGCTCAACACGCCTCCTACGGTCCTGATCAACTGGCCATACAGAGAACTTCTGGAGAGCGGGATCGACAGCCTGGTCCATGAACGTGGAGGGCGCATCGTCGTGACACGTGGTCCGGGCAGGGATGTGGAAATGCTGCCGCAGCACTGGATCAAATTGCCGGCACCGTTCAGCACTGACATCATGCTGAGCGCGGTTTCCTGATCTTTTTTGGAACTTCGGTCAGACGCGTCCGTTGTCTTTGCAACAGCAAACAATGACTACGGTCGAAAGGAGACTGACATGCTCGGTTGGGCACT
>CAZMKY010000347.1:0-2476 GCA_964566835.1 uncultured Rhodobacterales bacterium | reverse complement strand
CGTGCACCCTGCATGGACCGGCGGCTCGTCCCGCCTGATGGACACCGGCGGCCGCGTGTCGAAGTTCAAGAAGAAATACGAAGGCCTGGGCTTCTAAGCCTGACGCCAATTCGGTTCTGCAAAACGCCGCCCTTCTTTGGGGCGGCGTTTTCTATTGTGGGATGAGCGTCTCAAGTCTGAACGCGCGGATATCGTCCTCCGTCAGTCCGCGCGACTGTGGGAAACCTTGGTTATGCTTCAGAAGCGAATGCCCAAGCGGCATCTCCACATTCGCAAAGCCGAGCGCGTCCAAGATGGTCGGCCCTATGTCGAAATGCGTTCCAAGCGCAGGCACCCGTTCAGGCGCAATGCCCGACCCAAGCATGGTGAATATCAATCGACGTTCGCCCGACTTGAGCTCATCCAGATGATTGGCCGATTGCATCAGGTGATCCGAGACCAAGACAATCACCGTGTTGTCCCCAACTGGCGAAGCTTGGACATGACGCACGAAATCGTAGATCAACTGATCCGTGCAGTGTACCGCCTGCAGCATCCGGTCACTGCGGCCGGGATATTCTTCACACCCTGGTGACGGATTGCCCGCAGGATGTGTGTCCAGCGTCAGCATGGAAAACAGAAAGCGTGCGTCACTGTCGGCCAGGGCGTCAAAAACGCGATTGGCATTTATCAGAAGTGCGGAATCGTACAGGCCCCAGTACTTTACAGACGTGCTGGGCATTTCATCGACACCCAGAACTTGTGCATATCCGTTCTCGGTCAGGAAGGCGCCCTTGCCTGCAAACGACAGGCGCGCGCCCCCCATGTAGATTGTGTGATAGCCAACGTCGTTCAGAATCTCGGCCAGACAATTGATATGCGCGAACGGATTGTCGGATTGTTCGAGGATCGTGTTGCCGTATCCCTCCGTCAAAAGCGGAACACCGCACTGCGTCGCAACCATGCCCGCAATCGTCCAGCTTGTTCCAGGAAACTGCACGATTTCAGTGAAGGTCACACCCTCGTCCTGCAGAGTGGACATGCGCGGCAAAAGCCCCGGAAACTTGTCCTCGTCGAGATATGATTGCTCGACCCCCTCAAGATAGATGAGGACGAGGTTCGGTGCATTGTCGCGACCATCGACCGTCACGCGCGTCTTGGCCTGCATCGCGGCGATTTCTTCTGACAGGCGTTCGGACGTCGCATTTCTAGCCACATTGTATTGCACGAGGGCGTTCAGCGGGTAACTGGACACGACGCTCACGGCAAAAACCACGACAGCAATCGCAGCCTGCCAACGTCCCAGGATTGGCGGCGTAGGCACCAAGAGAGCGACAAAAATAACTACTGGCGCCAGCACCAGGTAGGCCAGAAGCGCATAGGATTTCAGCGGCTCAACCGCGAACCCCGAGAGCGCGGTTTTCAGATCAAAATGGCTGAAGAACGCTTCGTTGAAGCGGAATTGCTGCAAAGAGTACGACGCGGAAAGCAACAAGTTCAGACAAACAAGGCCAAAGGCCAAAAGGCCGAAAATGACGATCAATCCTTTCGATGATCGCGGCGCGAGAAACAGCGCGACGCTCATCGCGAAGATCGATCCGGCCCACAACAGGCCATACGCCATCTCGACCGGGCGGTAGACGATGACGGCTGGCAAGGCCAAGAAAAGGAAAGCCGCGGAAAATAGCGCGAACAAGCGAAAAAACTGCATGATCGGAAGCTACTTCACGGGGAAAGCGACTGTCCACGGGTATGCATGTTTCACCGGTGTTTGACTCAAATCGTCGCTTGATTGTTTCGGATTGATGTCAGGTCTTGGGAGGATAGTTTATTGGTTCACAACACTGCTTTCGACTGGAGCCCGCCCATGAACCTCGACCTCCTGAAACGCCTTTGCGAAACGCCCGGTGTGCCCGGCAACGAAGGGCGGGTTCGCAGTTTGATCCGTGACGAGATCGAAGCGCTTGGCATGGACGTGACCATCGAAGAAGACGCGATGGGATCGCTTATCTGCACAAAAGCCGGTGCGAACGAAGACGCGCCGACGATTATGTTGCTGTCTCACATGGACGAGATCGGCTTCATGGTGAACCATATCACCGAGAAAGGCTTTCTCCACGTCTTGCCTGTGGGCGGCTTCGATGCCCGGAACCTCTTTTCGCGTCGCGTCCTTGTCTGCACGGACAGCGGCGATCTGAAGGCCGTCATGAACCCCGGTGGGCGTCCGGTTCACATCGCCAGCGCCGAGGACAGAAAGAAGATCCCCGAGGTCCACGAGTTCTTCATCGACACCGGCCTCGGTGAAGCCGCCAAGGACAAGGTCAAGGTCGGTGACATGGTCGTCATGGATGAGCCGTTCCTCGAGATGGGGTCCAAGATCGTCTCCAAGGCGTTGGACAACCGTCTTGCGTGCTGGCTGGGTATTGAGGCCTTGCGTGCGCTTGGCGACGCCAAGCATGAACACAAGATCGTCGTCGCCTTTACCACGCAGGAAGAG
>CAZMKY010000346.1:0-1520 GCA_964566835.1 uncultured Rhodobacterales bacterium | reverse complement strand
CATGGAGATGTCGTTTCGGATCAGGCTGAGCGATGTCACCTCGACAATCGTCTCGGGGGCCGCGATGCCCCGGATCGAAGTGGAGGTGACGCCCTCGGCAAACAGCCGCGTGACAAGTTCATCGGCAAAGTTTCCAAGCTGGGCCACATCAACCGGCCCGGTGATCACGATATCTGTGACCCGGTCGAACCAGCGACCTCTTCGGATTTCGGGATCTTCAGCGTCGGCTGGCAACGTCCGAATGCCGTCCATTGCGGTCGTCACATCCTCGTTTGCGCGACCCATGTCCCAGCCGGGCTCAAACTCCATGCGCAGTGTCGCGCTGCCCTCGCGCGAGGTGGCAGAGGTCGACGTAACGCCATCCACGCCCTGCAATGCCGGCTCCAGCACCTGAACGATTGCGGCGTCGACATCTTCCGCCCCTGCGCCGTCCCACTCAACATTCACGGTGATGTTATCGACGATCACGTCCGGGAAGAACTGGGCGCGCATGTTGGGGAAGGCCCAAAGCCCCAAGACCAGCAGGATGACCAACAGCAAGTTGGCCGCCGTCTTGTGCCGGGTGAAATAACTCAGAACACCGCCAGCCGGACGGCCCAGATCCCGCGCCATGTTTACATCCTGCTTTCTATGCGTTCGACGACCCGCAGCGGCACTTCCGGTTCTTGCAGTTGCGCCAAGACACGTGCCTTGGCTTCCGCTGGCATCCGGGTGTTGCCTTCGACAAAGGCCACCAGCCGCGCGCGGCGATCCGGATCAAGCGCGACGGTTTCAGGCGCATCGGCAAGCTCGCTCGCCTCGCCGGACCTAAGCGGTCGAATCTTGATCCCTGCGCCCAGAAGGGGCGACCGCGATGCAACGACCTCCCTGCCAGCCAGACCGCGCGCCCGAACGATCACGTCGTTACCTTCGCGTCGCAAAAGCGTGACCTCTGCTTCGCTCAATCGATCTTCTTCACCCAAGACAAGCACGCGATTGGATGCATTGACCGCGCCGGACGGCAGTCGTGCCACGCGCTCCAACGGGGGTTCTTGGATCTGGACGGTCACAAAGTCGCCCGGCCGGAACCGCGGCGCGCCTTCCAACGCGGCGAACAACAAACGTCCTGTCTGACCTTCACCTACGGCAGCGCTTTCGCGGGTGATGCGGCCCTCGGCTTCCAAGTCAACGCCGAGGATCTCAATTGCGACCGTGACCGCAACGTCGGTCAGCGTGCCTTGTTCGGACAAAAGCCGCGCATATTGAGGTGTGGATACCCGAACGGCGACTTCAAGCGCGGTCGGGTCGATTATGTCGGCAAGGCGCTCGTTGTTGGCAACAAGGCCGCCTTCGACCACTTGCACCTCGGCTAGAACGCCAGCGAAGGGTGCCGTAATTTCGGTATCCGAGAGCCTGCGTTCCGCTTCTGCGAGGTCAATCTGGCGACGCTCCAACGCGGTCCGGGCCTGATCGACGCGTGCCTCCGCATTTGCCTTTGCCTGCCGGCGCGACACCACGGCTTGCAGGGCGCTGGATTTCGC
>CAZMKY010000345.1:0-9574 GCA_964566835.1 uncultured Rhodobacterales bacterium | reverse complement strand
ACTTTCGATCCGTAAGCAATCGCGGCCAGCAGCGCGAGTTTGTGGCCCGCGTCGATCCCGCCCACGTCCAGCGTCGGATCAGCTTCGAGGTAGCCAAGGTCGTTCGCCTCGGCAAAAACCGTCTGGTAGTCGAGGCCTGCGCTTTCCATACGGGTCAGAATGTAGTTGCAGGTCCCGTTCATGACGCCAAGGACGCGGGTGATTTCATTGCCGGCCAGACCCTCGGTGAGTGCCTTGATGACGGGGATGCCCCCGGCGACGGCGGCTTCAAAACGCAGGACCGCATCGCTGGCCTCAGCCTGTTCGGCCAAGGCTTGGCCGTGGATGGCCAGAAGTGCCTTGTTGGCGGTGACCACATCTTTTCCGGCGACCAAGGCGGCTTCTACGGCAGCCTTTGCCGGGCCCGCATCACCGCCGATGAGCTCAACGAAGACATCCACATCGTCCCGCTTTGCCAGTGCCACAGGGTCATCTTCCCAAGCATAGGCTGACAGATCGACGCCCCGGTCGGCGGACTTGGTGCGGGCGCTGACGGCTGTGATCTCAACAGGACGTCCCGTGCGTCGCGTCAACAGATCGGCGTGGTTCTGGACGATCTTCACAACGCCGCGGCCAACAGTGCCAAGGCCGGCGATACCAAGTCGAAGGGGCGTGGTCATGGAACGGGTCACTCCTGCATTAACGCCACGCGTCTAGCGCGTTCAGGGTAGGGCGGCAACGGGTCAGCGGTCGCGATGCTCAGCGATTTCGAATTTGCAGGCGCAAGGCGTCCAGATCGGTCGCGTCGCCGCGCAAAATGGCAGCGCGCGCACGCAGCTGAGCGATGCGGTCGGCAGACGGCGCCGCTAAGGCAACACCGGCCGAGCGTCCAGAAAGGCGGGCGGCGCGTGCATTCAGTGTCTCGAACGCGTCATCGGGCGCAGGTGCTGCGTCGATCTGCGCCAGAATAGACGCGAGAGGTTCAAGCAGGGGATAGCCTTCCGGAGCCGCCAGGTCCGAGCGTTCCGGCGAAATGGTTGGAACCTCGGCGCAGGCGGCAATGAAGAATGGGATCAATGCAAGACTTACACGAAACATGTGTTTCAGATACGCGCTTCTGTAGCCGGGCAGCAAGCCTGGCATTGATTTGAACGTGTGTTCAGTTCAAGGGTGGTGCATGGCGCGCAAGCAAGGATCTCATGGAGACATCACAGGGCCAGCCGTTCGGCGCGCGGCCCTGAAGCTTTTTGCGCGGCATGGCTATGCCGCCGTCTCCATGCGTCAGATCGCAAGCGAAGTCGGCGTTCGGGCCGGGGCGCTTTACCTCTATACACCTGACAAACAGACGCTGCTTTTCGATTTGATGAATGAGCATATGCAGCGTCTTTTGGCTGAGGCCGCATCGCGCCAGACTGACGACATGTCCGCGACCGCTCAACTGGAAGACTTCGTGCGCTTTCACATTCGGTTTCACTTGGAGCGTCCCGACGCCGTGTTTCTGGCCTACATGGAGTTGCGCAACCTCAACGAGGAGAACTTCGCAGCGATCGAGGCGCAGCGCAGGACCTACGAGGCGCGGCTGGAGCGTATTCTGGCGGTAGGCCAAGCGGAGGGTCTTTTTCACATTGAAGATGTTCGCGTGACGACCATGGCCTTGATCGCCCTGCTGACTGGCGTAAACACGTGGTTTCGAGAAGGTGGGCGGCTTTCACAGGCTGAAATCGAAGATGTCTACCTCAGCATGGTGCAGCGGATGGTGCGAGCATGAGCCAGGGAAAAGTTGTTTTGACGGTCAAGGCATCGGCGGGTCGTCGGTGGATGGCGGTCTTTTCGCTGGGGGCCTTGGGCGGGTTGATCCTCTGGATTGCTTTTGGCGGCTCGGCCAATATTGCCCTTCAGATCATTCTCGTGCTGGCCGCTGGCGTCGCGCTTTGGGGGGCATCCCAGCTCTACACGGCCACTGCAGCCGAATTGATCCTGACCCGCGAAGGTCTTTGGACAAGCGACGGCGTGGAGCTGGCGACAGTTGGCAATATCGACAAAGTTGATCGTGGGGCCTTTGCTTTCAAACCATCGAACGGCTTCCTTGTCCGGTTGAAAACACCCGGTCCGACGGGTTGGGCGCCAGGGCTTTGGTGGCGCCATGGCACCTTTGTTGGCGTTGGGGGCGTCACGCCGCCGGGTCAGACACGGGCCATGGCCGAGCTGTTGAAGGCTGCCGATTCCGGAGATTTGCCGGACGACATGTAGGTGTCGGAAACGCAATAGTATTCGGGAAAGACAAGGTCGCATGCCGCTGCTAAGGTTCTCCTAAAAATTTAAGGGAGGACCTCCAATGACAGACGCCGATGCGCCTGAACCAAGTTTCCGAGAAAGTGTGGATCTGATGTTCAACAGGGCGGTTGCTCTGATGGACCTCCCCGAAGGCTTGGAAGAAAAGATCCGCGTTTGCAATTCGACCTATATGGTCCGCTTTGGTGTGAAGCTGCGCGGTAAGATACACACGTTCACTGGATACCGGTCCGTGCATTCAGAGCACATGGAGCCGGTCAAAGGCGGTATCCGCTATTCTCTGGCGGTGCATCAGGACGAGGTCGAAGCCTTGGCGGCGCTCATGACCTACAAGTGTGCGTTGGTTGAAACGCCTTTTGGCGGCTCCAAGGGTGGGCTTTGCATCGACCCGCGCGAGTGGAATGAAGAAGAACTCGAACGGATCACACGACGCTTTGCCTACGAATTGGCCAAGCGCGACCTGATCGACCCCGCACAGAACGTTCCGGCGCCCGACATGGGCACCGGCGAACGCGAGATGGCGTGGATTGCTGACCAATATGCCCGGATGAACACCACGGACATCAATGCGCGCGCCTGCGTTACCGGCAAACCACCGCACGCGGGCGGTATTCAGGGCCGCGTCGAAGCGACGGGACGCGGGGTGCAATATGCCCTTCAGGAATTCTTCCGCCATCCCGATGACATCGCTGCCGCTGGCTTGTCCGGCACGCTCAAAGGGAAGCGGATCGTGGTGCAAGGCCTCGGCAATGTGGGCTACCACGCCGCAAAGTTCCTTTCGGAGGAGGACGGCGCCAAGATCATCGCCATCATCGAGCGCGACGGAGCGCTGGTTGACGCTGACGGTCTCGATGTCGAAGCGGTGCGCAGCTGGATCGGGACGCATGGCGGCGTCAAAGGATATGCGGACGCGACGTATGTCGAAGACGGGGCATCGGCATTGGAAGAGGATTGCGACATCCTGATACCGGCCGCGCTTGAAGGTGTGATCCATCGTGGCAATGCGGCCAACGTCAAAGCGCCGTTGATCATCGAAGCTGCAAACGGCCCGGTAACGGCTGGCGCTGACGAGATCCTGCGGAAGAAAGGCTGCGTGATCATTCCAGACATGTACGCGAATGCGGGCGGTGTGACGGTCAGCTATTTCGAATGGGTCAAGAACCTGAGCCACATCCGTTTTGGACGCATGCAGAGACGGCAGGAGGAATCGCGGCACCAGCTGATTGTTGACGAACTGGAGCGCATTTCGAGTGACAGTTCGATCAACTGGACGCTTTCGCCGGACTTCAAGCAGAAGTATCTGCGCGGTGCAGGGGAGCTTGAACTGGTCCGCTCGGGTCTAGATGACACGATGCGGGCTGCCTATCAGGCCATGCGGGAGGTCTGGCACGGTCGTGACGATGTCGATGACCTGAGAACCGCGGCTTACATCGTTGCGATTGACCGAGTCGCCTCGAGCTACAAGGCAAAGGGTCTCTAGCCTAATTGGCAACAATCATGGGTGGTTCGGTGCGATTGTCATCTGAACCACCCAAAGTTCACCAAGTTGCCATGACTTAACCTCTGAATTTCTTGAAGTTCTCTTAGAATTTTCCATGAATTGCCCTGTTCGGGGGCGATACGAAACTCAGCGCTGGCACGTTGCTGGCGTCGTGTATGTAACGAGTAGGTTTTGGTATGAGTGTTCTCGGCTTCCTCCGCCGTCGTGTTGCGGCATCTTTCCTGAATGATGAAAAAGGCGCTTTGACCGTTGAGGCCGTTCTCTGGCTTCCGATCTGGCTGGGTTTCTTTGCGTTCATCGCGGATGTCTCCATCGTTTTGCACAAGCAAGCCAACGCGATGCGGATCGTTCAGGACGCACACCGTATCGCTTCGTTGGGCTGGCTTGAGACGACCAACGACGTTGAGGCGACCATCGTCGCAAGCCTGAAGCGCATCGCACCGTCCGTTTCCGCTGAAAGCGAAATCAACGACGGTGTCTTGCGCACGGTTGTGACCATGCGCTCGTCCGAACTGGTCGCCATTGGTCTGATCACGGCAATCTCGGACGTCGACATGAGCTTTGCCACGGTGCACATGATCGAAACCTAATCGGTCAATTTTTCCCCAATTGGGCGGGTTTCGACCCGCCCGGGCCTTACTCTGGCCACATTTCTGATGCGTTCTCGTTCGGCGTTATCGCGCGGAGCGATTTTCGCGTTTGGCATCAGGAGAGCCGGGGATGGCCATCTGGACACGAACAAATCGGTATTTTCGCCGCGAAGACGGATCCGTCACCGTTGAGGCGGTCCTCTGGGTGCCGTTCTTCCTGATCTTCATGACTTTTATCGCCGATGTTGCATTGATCCTGAATGGTCAGGCAAAGGCGCAGCGGATCGTTCAGGACGCCAATCGCAGCTATTCGCTTGGCTTCTTCGATGACACCACGGAAGTGGAAGACTTCATTGAAGCGCAGCTGACCAACATCGCTGCGAATGCAACGGCTGAAACGCAGGAAGTCGATGGCGTTGTGCGCACGGCCGTTTCCATGTCGTCGATCGACATGATCTCGGTCGGCCTCGTGTCTCGGATCACGAATGTCGATCTGTCCTTCGCGTCATTCCACAGCATGGAAATCTGACGCGCGCTGACGCGCAATGAGAAACGCTTTGTTTCCGACGGATCATGGCCGCACTCCGGCCACATTGTTGTGGCCAGATCGCAGCGCGCGGAGTCTCGCGCGGGTGCTGTAGACAAGGATATTGATGATGAAGTTCGATCTGAAACTTCACACGAAGCGGTTCAGGGATGAATCGGGTGCCGTGACCGTTGAGGCGGTCCTCTGGGTGCCGTTCTTCATCATTTTCATGACGCTGATTGCCGATGTCGCCTTGATCTTCCATGGTCAGGCCCGGGCCTTGCGGATCGTGCAAGACGCCAACCGCAATTTCTCGGCCGGCATCTACACGTCCGCGCAAGAAACGTCTGACGTGATCGTTGCCCGTCTTGCTGCCGAAAATCTGACCAGCAACGCACAAGCTGTGACGCAACTGAGCGGTGGGATCATTACGTCGGTCGTTCAGGTGCCGACAGGCGATCTGGACGTGGTTGGCGTCCTGACATCCTTGGCGTCGATAGACATGCAGATCAGCAGCCAGCACGTGATGGAGAATTGATATGACTGAGTTTTTCAAGCGCCGCACTGCACTGGTCAAGCGCACGATCGACGGCTTCAGGAACGAAGACGGTGGCATCACTGTTCTGAACGTTTTTCTGGTCGTCGTGATCGCCCTTCTTGGTGGTGTTGCCATCGATATGGCGAACCTGATCACCGCACGCACGCAGCTTCAGATCGCGGCCGATGTCGCCGCTCATGCCGCGATTTACACGCGCGACAGCGAAGACAAAGATGACGCCAAGGCGAAAGCGGTCGAGCTGGCGCTTCAGAATATGCCGGACAGTGTCTATGGCGAAATCCTGACCGTCGACGACATTCATTTCGGTACATGGGACAAAGCTTCCCAGACCTTCACCATCAACGACGACCTGCGCGGCGCTGTCTACGTCAAGACCGATCGTCTGAGTGAAAAGGCGAACGCCGTGACAGCGTTCCTTCTTCAGTTTGCCGGCTTCAACAATTTCGACGTTGTGACGACCAGCGTCTTCGAGACGTATCGTCCGAGTTGCCTTCGTGAAGGCTTTGTCGCCGAAGAACGCGTCGACATGCAGTCGAACAACGGTTTCTACAACGGGTTCTGCATTCATTCGAACAGCCATGTGGAAGTGAACAACAACAACTTCTTTGAGCCGGGCACCATCGTGTCGATGCCGAACGTCGAGGATCTTGTTTTGCCAAGCTCTGGGTTTGAGAAGAACGAGGGCTTGGAAGCTGCACTCCGCGAAGGCGAGATGAATATCCGCATTCTTGACCGGATCGTGGATATTGAGAACGGTATGACAGACCCGGATTCCCGCTACTACCGGGACTGGGTGACACAGCCGGAAGTCATTACGTTGGAAGCGGGCAGTAAGCTTAATGCTTCTGAGCTTACCTCTGGTCGGGTGCACGAGGTGAAATGTGGTGGCAGTGGCACGCTGACTTTCCAGGCAGAGCTTTTTACTGATGCGGTTGTGATGACGGACTGCGAGGTAAAGTTCCAAGGCAGCGAACTGCACGACTTCACCGTGATCTCTCGTGCGACAAGTGATGACGCCATCAGCGCCAGCAGCAATCCGATCTTCGGTCGCGACGATGACTGCGCTGACGGCGGTGGCGCTCAGATCGTCACCTATGGCGGCTACAAATCTGCTGCCAAGCTTTCCATGTTCGGATCACAACTTCTGGCCGCTGGCGACGTGAACTTCGCTGCACAGGCCAGTGGCATCAAAGGCGCGTCGATCATCGCTGGCGGCGAAATTGACGGAACCTCTCTTGCGCAGATGGGGTTCTGTGGCTCCGGCATGACCGACAACTTCGAGGCAGAGTATTTCCGTATGGCCGGCTAATTGCAGGTCAGACTTGTGCCGAAGGGCGGGCCCACGGGTCCGCCCTTTCTCTTTCTGGGCTCCGAAAACGTCATGTGATGTCGCAATCCGGGATTGCCAGTCCCGTTTAGGCTTGGTTCTCTGACGGCAAGGAGGACTGAGATGCGATATTCGGGCTTCAGGGTCATCCGCGAGGGCTTGCGCGGACAGTCGGGGTGGGCGCCCGCATGGCGCGATCCCGAACCCAAACCTGAATATGATATCCTCATCATTGGTGGCGGTGGGCATGGCCTTTCCACGGCCTATTACCTCGCGAAAGAGCACGGCCTGCGCAACATCGCGGTCTTGGAGAAGGGCTATCTGGGCGGTGGGAATGTCGGCCGGAACACCACCATCGTTCGCGCGAATTACTTCCTGCCTGGAAACTCGGAATTCTACAGCCACTCCCTCAAGCTTTGGGAAGGGCTGGAGCAGGATTTGAACTACAACGTCATGCATTCGCAGCGCGGCATCATTAACCTTTTCCACTCCGACGGACAGCGCGATGCCTATGCAAGGCGTGGAAATGCAATGATAAATCAGGGCGACGACGCGATCTTGTTGGACCGGGAGGGGGTGCGCGAGAAGCTGCCCTACCTCGATTTCGACACTGCGCGATTTCCGATCTATGGCGGGCTTTATCATCCAAGAGGCGGCACTGCGCGGCACGATGCGGTGGCATGGGGATATGCCAGAGGCGCAGACCAGCGTGGGGTCGACCTGATTCAGCAATGCGAAGTTACAGGCATCGATGTCGACGCCGGCAGGGTGACTGGCGTGCAGACCACGCGCGGGCCGATCCGCGCCAAGAAGGTCGGCATCGTGACAGCAGGCCGTTCGGGGCAGGTCGCGGCCATGGCTGGCCTGACATTGCCGATTGAAAGCCATGTTTTGCAGGCCTTCGTGACCGAAGGCCGCAAGCCCTGCATCGACCACGTAATCACCTTTGGCATGGGGCATTTCTATATCAGCCAATCCGACAAAGGCGGCCTGGTGTTCGGCGGCGATCTGGACTTCTATGCGTCCTACGCGCAGCGTGGCAATCTGCCGATGGCAGAGCACGTGACGGAAGCCGCGATGACGTTGATGCCGATGATCGGTCATGCGCGCGTTCTGCGAAGTTGGGGCGGCATCATGGACATGACGCCGGATGGAAGCCCGATCATCGACCGGACACCGATTGACGGGCTCTATATCGACTGTGGCTGGTGCTATGGCGGCTTCAAGGCGGTTCCAGCTTCGGGGTTCGCATTCGCGCATCTTCTGGCGGAGGATCGACCGCATTCCACGGCTGAGCGCTTTCGCTTGGACCGCTTCCTCACCGGGCATCTTCTGGACGAAGAAGGTACCGGGTCGCAGCACAATTTGCACTAGCGGCATGGTGATCGAGATGCGGAGCGAGCCGGAATTAAAAGCAATGTCAGGAACTTACTGATGCGTCTCACTTGCCCTTACTGCGGCGAACGCGACTTGAGAGAGTTCTCGTACAAAGGCTCGGCCGACTATGCGTCCCGCCCCGATGCGGATGCCGCGCCTGCGGCGTGGGACGACTATCTGCATTTGCGGGAAAACCCCGCCGGCCCGACCGAAGAGCTTTGGCACCACTCACCTTGTGGAACGTGGATAAAGGCGACCCGCGATACACGAACGCACGCGTTCCAAGGCACTGTCGCCGCAGCAGGGGACAAGGCATGAGGTTGGACAAAGGCGGCATCGTTGATCGCGACCGACCGATTGAGTTCACTTTCGACGGCAGGCGGATCGTCGGCTTGGCCGGCGACACCATTGCATCGGCGCTTTTGGCCAACGATGTCCGCCTTGTTGGGCGTTCGTTCAAGTATCACCGCCCTCGCGGGATCGTCACGTCTGGATCGGATGAGCCGAATGCCTTGGTGACGCTGGGACAAGGGGCGCATCAACGGCCCAATCTGCGAGCGACGGTTGAAGAAATTGTGCCGGGGCTCGACGTGCGCTCGCAAAACCGGTGGCCGTCACTCGACCGGGATGTTCTGGCAGTCAATGATGTGCTTTCGCCGTTTCTGTCGGCGGGATTTTACTACAAGACGTTCATGTGGCCGCGCGCGTTTTGGGAGAAACTTTACGAGCCGATCATTCGCCGTGCAGCCGGGCTTGGCGCGTTGTCTGGACGGGCCGCTGAAGACAACGCAGAGAAAGCATTCGCCCATTGCGATCTACTGATCATCGGTGGCGGGCCCAGCGGTCTTACGGCGGCGCTTGCGGCTGGGCGCGCCGGGGCAGATGTCATCCTTGCAGACGAAGACAGTGTTTTGGGCGGTAGGCTTCTGTCGGAACGCCTCTTGCTCGGTGGGTTGCCGGCACGTGATTGGGTCGAAAGCGTCGTCGCCGAATTGCGGTCGCTGCCAAATGTCCGGATCATGACGCGCACGGCTGTGACTGGTGCCTATGACCAAGGGACATTCGGCGCGTTGGAACGGGTGCCGGGCGATGGCCCGCCGCTTTGCTTCTGGCGCATTGCGACCAAAGCGGCCGTGCTCGCGTCCGGCGCGATAGAGCGCAGCATTGCCTTTGCCGACAACGACCGTCCGGGTGTCATGATGGCTGGTGCTGTCAGGGCATTTGTCCATCGTTGGGGCGTGGCGCCGGGACGCCGTGTAGCGGTCTTCGGCTGCACGTCCGACGTGGCGCGCACCGCTGCCGATCTGGAGGCGGCTGGTGTTGAAGTCGTAGCCACGCTCGACGCGCGGGATGGGGCTGTTGTTACGGGCACCAAGGGTCGTTTGGGGTTGCAAGAGATCACGGTTCAGGACGGCGGGCGTGA
>CAZMKY010000344.1:0-5361 GCA_964566835.1 uncultured Rhodobacterales bacterium | reverse complement strand
AACGATGACCTGCGCCGGGGGCAACCGACGGTTCACAAGGCGTGGGATGATGCGACTGCCATTCTGGCCGGGGATGCTTTGCAAAGCGTTGCCTTTTCGCTGATTGCCGAGATGGATCTGGCGGCTGAGAGTCGGATCGATCTGAGTGGAAGCTTGGCCGACGCTGCGGGCGCCAACGGCATGGTTCTGGGGCAGGCACTGGATATTCAGGCGGAAACGGCACCTGCGCCGTTGACGTTGCCGGAGATCGAGCGCTTGCAGGCGGGCAAGACCGGGGCGCTTTTGGAATGGTCGGCCATGGCCGGGCCAATGATGGCGGGGGCCGATACCGGGCCGCTTCGAACCTATGGGCGTGCGCTGGGCGTGGCGTTTCAGATTGCGGACGACATCTTGGATGTCACCGGGGACGAGGCGAAGGCGGGCAAGCGCCTGGGCAAGGATGATGCAGCCGGCAAGGCGACATTCGTTTCGCATCTTGGTCTGGACGGCGCACGTGAGCGTGCGCGTGAATTGGTCGCAGAAGCCGAAGCGGCGCTGGCGCGATACGGGTCTTCTGCACATGTATTGCGCGACGCAGCGCGTTTCGTTATTTCGCGCGAGTTCTGACCAAGGAGGCCGTCCCTCGTGACTGACCGCCCCGCCACACCGACCCTCGACCGGGTTGCCAGCCCTGCTGACCTCAAAGCCTTGAGCGATTCCGAGCTTGAGACCTTGGCGGATGAACTGCGCGCGGAGACCATCAGCGCTGTCAGTGTGACGGGTGGCCATCTTGGGGCTGGTCTGGGCGTGGTGGAATTGACGGTTGCGCTGCATGCCGTGTTCGACACGCCGCGCGACAAGTTGATCTGGGACGTCAGCCACCAGTGTTATCCGCATAAGATCCTGACCGGGCGGAGGGACCGTATCCGGACCTTGCGCATGAAGGATGGTCTGAGCGGCTTCACCAAGCGGTCCGAGAGCCCTTACGATCCGTTCGGCGCGGCGCATTCGTCGACCTCGATTTCGGCGGCGCTGGGGTTTGCCGTGGCGCGCGATCTGGGGGCAGAGGATGTAGGCGATGCGATTGCCGTCATCGGTGACGGCGCGATCAGTGCCGGCATGGCCTATGAGGCGATGAACAATGCGGGTCATCTGCGCCAGCGAATGATCGTGGTTCTGAACGATAACGAGATGTCGATTGCCCCGCCCGTCGGCGCGATGTCGTCCTACCTGTCACGGCTTTATGCCGGGGCGCCGTTTCAGGATCTGAAGGCGGCGGCAGAGAGCGCGGTCAACATGTTGCCCGGACCTTTGCGCGAGGGCGCGCGGCGGGCGCGGGATGTGGTCAAGCACACCGTCATGGGCGGGACGCTGTTTGAAGAGCTTGGCTTTGACTATATCGGCCCGATCGACGGCCATGATCTAAGCCAGCTTTTGCCGGTTCTGAGAATGGTCAAGGCGCGGGCGCACAAGCCGATCCTGATCCACGCGATTACCCAGAAGGGCAAGGGCTACGGTCCGGCAGAGGCTGCGCGGGACAAGGGGCATGGTGTTTCCAAGTTTGATGTCGTCACCGGCGAGCAGAAGAAGGCCAAGTCGAATGCGCCGTCCTACACCAAGGTCTTTGCGGAAAGCCTGATCGACGAGGCGACGCGGGACAGCAAGGTTGTGGCGGTGACGGCGGCGATGCCGGATGGCACCGGTCTGAACCTGTTTGCAGAGCGCTTCCCCGCGCGGTGTTTTGACGTGGCCATCGCCGAGCAGCATGGCGTGACCTTCTCGGCCGGGTTGGCGGCGGGCGGGATGAAGCCCTTCTGTGCGATCTATTCGACGTTCTTGCAGCGCGGATATGATCAGGTTGTGCATGATGTGGCCTTGCAAGGGCTGCCGGTGCGTTTTGCCATTGACCGGGCTGGCCTTGTGGGCGCCGACGGGGCCACGCATGCCGGGGCTTTCGACGTGGCCTATCTGGCCAATCTGCCGGGCATGGTCGTCATGGCGGCGGCAGACGAGGCCGAGCTGAAGCACATGGTCGCCACGGCTGTGGCGCATGATGCGGGTCCGATTGCCTTCCGCTATCCGCGCGGTGAAGGCACCGGGGTCGACATGCCGGAACGGGGCGAGGTGCTGGAGATCGGCAAGGGTCGGATGATCCGCGAGGGTTCGGGCGTTGCGATCCTGTCCTTCGGGACGCGGCTGTCGCATGTCGAAGACGCGGCGGAAGCGCTGGCGGCCAAAGGGATCACGCCGACGATTGCGGATGCCCGGTTCGCCAAGCCGCTTGACCGCGACATGATCCTCGACCTTGTCGCCAAGCACGATGCCTTGATCACGATCGAAGAAGGCGCCGTCGGCGGCTTTGGCAGTCACGTCGCGCAGCTTCTGAGTGACGAAGGCGTATTCGATCAGGGCTTCAAATTCCGGTCGATGGTGCTGCCGGATGTCTTCATCGATCAGGCCAGCCCGGCGGACATGTATGCCGAAGCCGGACTCAATGCGGAGCATGTTGAAGCCAAGGTGCTTGAGGTGATGGGTGCCGCATCGATCGGGACGCGACGCGCCTGATGTGACGTGCGGTTAGAGTGGGCAGGTCGCCTTCCTTCAGGCATTCTGATCGAACCTGAACTTAACGAAGACGCTGACCGATGAACGCAATTCTGTATTATCGCTGGTTCGTGTTTCTGACGGCGGCGTTCTATGTCGTTTATCTGGTCCTCATCGATGGCGACTATTCGCAGGCCTTCGGGCCGTTTCGCTTTCTGACGATCTGGGCGCTTTTGTTTTCGTTCTTTGCGGCAAGTCGGATGCTGGCCTTGACCGAGGGGCGCAGCACGCGGGACTGGCCTGCAGTTGTTCTGGTGACCACGACGCTGAACATCATGGTCGTCTATCTGTATTGGGATCTGGTGTTCAAAGACCCAGCATTGGTGCGGGGCAATGGGCCGATCCGGTGGTGGCTGGATTACTACGCACACTTGGCCGGACCGCTTGTGCAGTGGATCGACGCGCTTTTCCTGCATCGGCGTCTGCGGGCGCTGCCGATTGCGGGCGCTCTGCTGGGCGCGGTCATTCTGGTCTATCTGAGTTTTGCCGAGCTGGTGCTGGAGCCCTTGAACGATCAGCCTTTCGGCAGTGTCACAAGCGGCCTGCCGTATCCGTTCCTGAACAGCCTCGAGTTCGACGGACGCCTGTCGTTCTACGTGACCACTGCCATCGCGGCCGCGGTTGTCATGGTGGTGGTCTACGGGCTGTCGCTGGTCATTCGCCGCGTTCAGACCGGAGCATGGCGTCCAGCGCCTGCTTATAGGTCGGGTACCGAAGCTTAACGCCCAGTTCGGATTTGATGCGGTCGTTCCGGACGCGCTTGCTGTCAGAATAGAAACTGCGTGCCATTGGCGACATCTCGGCCTCCTCAAATGGGACGGCCGGGGGCACCGGGACGCCGAGGATCTTGGCCGCATATTCCAGCACGTCTTCGGGCGGGGCGGGGTCATCGTCGCAGATGTTGTAGATGCGCCCCGGGTTCGGCGTGGCGATGGACGCCTCCAGCACCGTTGCGATGTCTTCGACGTGGCACCTGCTGAAGATCTGGTTCTTCTTGATGATGCGCTGCGCGCCGGGTTTCTGCACCTTGGCGAAGGGCCCGCGTCCTGGACCATAGATGCCTGCAAGACGGAAGATGTGAAGCGGAAGATCCGGGATCTCAGCCCATGCGGCTTCGGCCGTGACGCGCGCCTTGCCGCGCTTTGTGGACGGCGTCAGGGCAGAGTCTTCGTCGACCCAACCGCCGTCCCGGTCGCCATAGACGCCGGTGGTCGAGAGGTATCCGGCCCATTTTAACCCGGAGGCCACCCGGCCAATTTTCTCCCCGGCGTCTGCCAGCACGGGATCGCCTTCGGCGCCGGGTGCGACAGAGGTCAGAAGGTGCGTGGCGTCCGACAGGGCCGGACCAAGATCGGATCCGGGCCAGATCAAGGGTTCCACCCCGGTGGCGGCCAATGCTTCTGCCTTCTCTGCGGAGCGCGTGGTGCCGATGACGCGCCAGCCCTTGGTTAGAAGGCGTTGACCCAGTTCGCGGGCAGAATAGCCGTGGCCGATGGAAAGAAGCGTGCCTGTCATGGGTCTCATCTTGGGGGCGTCTGACCGAATGACAAGCGGGCAAGTGAGTATTTCGGGCAGCGTGATGGGATCAGGTGGCGAGAAGATCCTTGAGCTGTCGTTCGGCGACGCGGAGACCGTCAGCTGCGCGCGGGTCCTGTGGCAGGGCGCTGACGTCCTCGGCCAGCGCGATGACCTTGGGATGGATGTAGGACTTGCGCGCGATTGTCGGCGTGTTTGCCAGCCTGTCGGCAGCTGCTTCGGCCATGGATTTGATGGTAGGCGTCTGACCCGGTGTGATGGCCTCAACCGCGGCGACGGACCCGGACCACGTGCGGAAGGTCTTGGCCGTGAGCGTGGCGTCGCCGGTGACGTCCGCGAGGTAGGCGTTGACCTCGTCCGAGGAGACGCGGCGGGGTGCGCCCGTGTCGTCGATCCAGCTGATCAGGTCGCCGCCCGGTAGATCGTCCATCGCTTGCAGGGTTTTCTGCAGCTTCTGGCTGCGGATGTGGCGGGTCACGGGGGTGCGGCCTTTGGCAATGTAAGACAGGCGGAGGCCGTCTTCGTCCAGCGACATGTGGCGGGTGCGAAGCGTCGTTGCGCCGTAGGTGCCATTCTCAGCCGCGTATTCGGGATTGCCGATGCGGATTGCGGCCCGGTCGATCAGCGCGACGACAGCGGCCAGCGCGAAGGCATGGTCGCCCGCATCGCGGCCAAGGTCGCGGTTCACCCGTCTGCGGATCGTGCCCAGGGCGTCAGCAAAGGCGCCGAGTTGGTCGTACTTCTGCGTGGCGCGAAAGGCCGACCAGGCGGGATGGTAGCGATACTGCTTGCGCTTGCGGTCGTCGCGGCCCGTGGCCTGCAAGTGGCCGTTGGGACGCGGGCAGATCCAGACGCTGTCATAGGCTGGTGGCACGGCGAGCGCTTCGATCCGGCGTCTTTCGCGGGCGTTGTCGATGCGCGTGCCATCTGGCGCGATGTAGCTGAAGCCGCGGCCCTGACGCTTGCGGCGAATACCCGGCTGATTGTCGGGATAGTAGATGAGGCTATCGGGTGTCGCATGCATGAGAAGAGAACGCGGGTTTTTGCCGTGGGGTTCCCGTGCGTCTCTTGCAGGCGGCGGTCTTTAATGAAAATCTTGGCCATGACATCCGAATTTTCGACTTGGGCCGATACGGCCAGCACATTGGTCGCCGTGGCGGCGGGCCGGCGCGCGGCGGATCTGGTGATCCGTGGCGGGCGCGTCGTCAATGTTCACACCCGTGAAATCCTGGACGATTGGCA
>CAZMKY010000343.1:0-4899 GCA_964566835.1 uncultured Rhodobacterales bacterium | reverse complement strand
GCAACCTTGGAACAAACGAGGACGGCACCTTCGCAATCAATTTGCCCAGCGCCGGTTCCGTGTTGCTGAATGTCGTGGACCTGACTTCAAAAAGCCCAAGCGACGCCGACTGGCACAGCGACTGGGCATCGGCGTTTATTGATACGATTCCGACAGAATGAAACGATGAAGGGCACGCCTTCCAAATACTTGCCCCTAGCGCACCGGAGGGTTCTTCCAGCGTGTCGGGGCAAACGGCTGCGACAATGCACGATCTACGAGTTCCAACCGGTCCTGACCATAAAATGCATCGCCGTTGACGATGTAAGTGGGTGAGCCGAAAACCGGCGCCGCCTTGGCGGCATCGCTATTGGCATGCAGTTGGGCCTGCACTGTATCCGTGGCCGCAGTCGCCAACAGCGTATCTGCGTCATGACCCAAATCCGTCGCGATCTGCCAGAGCGTTTCTGTGTCGGACAAATCCGCATCATCGCGCCAATGCGCCTCCAGAATGCGGTGTGCCATTGCGTCCGTGTCCCGACCTGTTTCGCCAAGCGCAATGATCATTCCTGACGCAAGGCTGTAGTCTTCGTCGTGATAGGTCGGCCGGTGAAAAACCACGTCGACTCCGCGGAGTTCCGCCCAACGCTCAATCTCGCGACCAAAGAAGTAGTCGACATGCGCCTGCGTTCGATCTCCCCAAGGCAGGCTGCCTTGTGCCTCAACAACTGGCGACAACAAGATTGGACGGTGTATCAAGTCCGCCCCATGCCGCCTGCAAATCTCCATCAAAGTGCGCGACCCGAGATAGGCAAAGGCAGAATGGGCGGAATAGAAATATTCAATACTGGGCATCTGGGACCGCAAGACTTGGCATCAGCTACGAGGCACTTTGACGGAAGTCTGAAAAAGACGAAAGTGCCTCCGATCTTGAGTACAGAACGAACGCCATGCTGCAACGCCCGTCGAATTTTCCATTTGGCTTCAGGCTTTTGACAAGGCATGACGCCAATCAGCTATCAGACTGACATATATCAAAGCGCTTATATTTCTGGACCACTATAACGTGGTCTCACTTCAATAGAGGGATGGAAATCATGACAGTTTCTTACATTCGTGGCCTGGTCGCCGGATCAACCGTACTGATGCTTGCCGCCTGTGCACAACCGGCTGACGAGCAAGCCATGATTCCTGCAGGCATTGTCCCGGTGACGGGTTCCAGCGCCTATGCCGGAGAAGTATCCAGCGTGACAGGCTTCGGAGGCGAAGAGACAAACCCGATGTGGACGTCAGAGATTTCGTCTGATGCCTTCCAAGCCGCTTTGAAAGCTTCGCTCGAAAAGGCCGGGATATTGTCGGATGGCGGACCTCTGACATTACGGGCCGACATCCTCACGGTTGAGCAACCGCTGATGGGCTTCGATGTCACCGTGACAATGACCGTCCGCTACAACTTGATGGATGCCAACGGCAACATTCGCTTCGACCGTACGCTCACCTCCAGCGCGACGCTTGGCGTCTCTGACGAATTCCTCGGCGTGGAGCGTCTCAGAAAGACAAACGAAGCCGCCGCGCGCGCCAACATCGCACAACTTCTGTCAGTGCTCGGGTCGCGTATTTCGACTCCAGCCGTTGGCGCCATTTCCTAAGTCGGAAAACGTGGCGCGCTTGCACGACACTGTCCGTGAGCGCGCCGCAGACCTAACCGCGCAGCTTGTCAGCTCCGCAACTTCACCCTTGACATGATACTATTTGGTTTCATATTTAATGATACCAGATGGTATCACAAAAGGAGTGAAGATGAAGCCCCTACTCTCGTCAGCGATCATTGCATTTGCTTGCGTCGCGTCTTCCGTCCAAGCCGACCCCATACGGCTTTTGGATTCCACTGACTTTGAGTGGCAGACCACGCCCGAAGGTGTCGCCTTTGCCGCCTTGGAAGGGGATCGCTTCTCCGAGGCATATCAGGCTCTGGTCCGCCTCCCCGCCGGAACTGTCAGCCCTTCTCACATCAAAACCGCGAACATGTTCGGCGTGATGCTCGAGGGACAGATGATCCACTATCAAAGCGGTCAAGAGCCAGAAAACGCTCGCATCATCGGGCCGGGCGCGTTCTACAGCATTGCCGGCGGCGCGGCGCATATCTCGGCCTGCGTGTCTGAAACACCTTGTGTCGTCTACCTCTACCAAGACGGTGCCTTCGACTTCCTCCCGGTTGTGCGATGACTGGCCCGGAACACATGGGCTTTCGCGCCCTCGCCGACCCCACGCGAAGGGATATCCTGCGACTGCTTGCCACCAATGACATGACAATCGCCGAAGTGGCCGAGAACTTCGACATGACGCGAGCAGCGGTCAAGAAGCACCTGTCGATCCTGAACGAAGGCGACCTGATTTCCGTCCAAGTCGTTGGCAGATCCCGCCTCAATGCCCTCAACCCTGACGGCCTAAGGCGCGTGTTTGATTGGTTCAGCTACTTCGATGCGTTCTGGGATGATCGCCTGAGCACCTTGAAATCGGAAATTGAGAAGGACATGCAATGACCGAAACAACTTTAACGAAGACGATTTACCTCAAAGCTTCACCGGCGAAGGTCTGGGACTATTTGACGGATCCCGACAAGCTGGCGACCTGGTTTCACAAGCCGCAATCCCCCTTGGTCGAGGGCGAATACGAGATGTTTGGCACCGAAAGCGGGCAGAAACTGATGTGGGGCGACGTCCTCGTGGCGGAGCCTTTCAAGCGCCTTGAATATACTTTCTCGATTGCACCAATGGCTGGACAAAGCAGCACGGTAAAATGGACCTTGGAAGAGGTGCCGGGCGGAACAAGGTTGTCTCTGCGGCACGAGGGCCTGCCACAAGGTGAGGAAGCCTTTGGTCTGACCCTTGCACTCGACAAAGGCTGGGATGACCATCTGGCCAGAATGCGGGCATCGCTTCACGACGACTAGCCCCGTGGGTAACGGACCGCGCATTCCACCGGGTCCAATCCTTTAAGCAAGTAAAATGGACGATGGGCCCGCGGGAACGTGGGCCCGTTCGCGCGACCCACACCTGTTGGGAATGGCCTAAAAGGGTGCAGAGATGTAATGAAGAACAACCATGCAGATTGAGCTCATATTTGGGTCGAAATCTCGGCCTCTCCTGTCGGCTATGGCGGCTTTCGTCTTTGGAATGGCAGCATCGGCGAAGGCCGAGGTGATCAGCGTCGCAGATATTATCGAAGCGACAGGAAACGGCGTCGAACAATCGACGATCATTGTCGAACGGCAATCCGACAAGCAGGTCTGGATAAGCAACCCCAGACGAGCGGAAGATAGGTTCTCTCCGGCCTCAACCGCCAAGATACCGCATACACTCATCGCGCTTGAAAACGGCTTGGCCACTGTCGAAACGGTCTTCACTTGGGACGGCGTGCTCAGAAGCGCACGGGTCTGGAACCGCGACCAAACCCTTGCTTCGGCGTTCCAAAACTCTACGGTCTGGGTCTATCAAGACATCGCACGCGCAGCCGGACCGGAAGCCATGGCGAAAGGGCTGAGACGCTTCGCCTACGGCAATACAGACGTGGGCAGCGCCGAACATCTGACGACGTATTGGTTGGACGACACCCTCAAGATTTCTGCTGTCGAGCAGATCGGCTTTCTCGGCAGGCTCGCGTCAAAGACGCTGCCGCTCAAGGGGTCCACTTATGACGCATCTCGGAACATCATGGTGAGCGATCAGGGTGGCGGCTGGGTGATGCGTTCCAAAACCGGCTGGCGTCACAGCGACAACAGTATGGATATCGGCTGGTTCGTGGGCTGGCTCGAATGTCCAAAGGACGTCTACGTGTTTGCGATGAACATCGACATGCCGGACACCAGATACCTCTCGCGCCGGAAATCGATCACTTACGCCGTACTGCAAAACATTGGCGCCTTTGATTGCCGGTGACTGAACTGGTCGGCAAGTTTGAAACCCAAGTTCCGGCCACGCCGACACATCGGTGCGGACCGTAAGCTGAATCCGACACAGCTGACGACTTCCCACGGACAAGCATCGCGCCTTGAAATTGGGCCAGAAGCCATCAAGCTGACCAGAAGTGTTTCCTCACCCCCCTTTGCGGTCACTTAAAGCGGTATCTCGACGGATGCCTGTTCACCCCTTGGCGCGTTTGACATAGCATCTCGGCCCATGCCTTCCGTCTCGATCATAGTGACACAGTATTTCTCGGCTGCTGCCGGCTTTGAGTTGACACCGGAAGGTCGCTTGTCGCGCGGTGAAGAAGCTTTGCTCGAGGTTCCGGTCAAGGGCGGGAAGATTTCCGCAGAGGCGCACTACGAAATACTCGGACTTGTCGCCGAAGAAGTGCCCGATCGGGCGGCCGTCTCGATCCGGCATGCGCAGTCAATTGACATTGACCGTCTGGGGACGCTCGCCTTGGCATGCAAGGCAGCCCCGAACGTCGGCGGCGTCCTGCAACGACTGGCGCGGTACCATACGCTCTTGTCCGACAGTATCCGCTATCACCTCGACACAGGGGAAGATGCAGTCACTCTCCGGCAAGACCTCACAGTCGGTTCTGGCCCCGGTAGGGTGTTTTCTCCGGAAGCTGGCCTTTCGGCGATGTTTCAAGCGGTCAACCAAGTTGCCGCCGGGCGCGTCAATCCGCAGCTTGTCACGTTCCGGCATGATCCACCCCGGGACGCGCATCTTTTTGAAGACTTTTTCGGCTGCGCCGTGCAGTTCGGCGGCACTGCCAATGGGCTCATTTTCTCCAACGCGACACTCGCAATCGAGAACCGATTGGGCGACCACGCGCTCTCGGAGTTTCTGACAAAGCACCTCGAAGCTGAACTTGAGCAACTTCAAACCGATCCGTCCCTAGTGCGAACCACGAAAGAAGAAATCGCGCGCGTGCTCAGTGAGGGTCTAC
>CAZMKY010000342.1:0-2313 GCA_964566835.1 uncultured Rhodobacterales bacterium | reverse complement strand
GGTGCTGATCACACCGGGGTGCCGCATGATCGGGCGGTCGCTTGGCGCGCTCAGATTGCGCCGTCGCTATGGTGTCTATCCCATCGCTGTCCACCGGCGGAACCAGAACATTGGCCGCCAACTGGACGATCTGGTCGTCCGCGTGGGCGACACGCTTCTTCTTGAAGGGGCGGCGGCGGATATCAAACGGTTGGCGCAAGACATGGACCTTGTGGATGTCGCACAACCGACCGACCGCGCCTACCGCCGTGGAAAAGCGCCGATTGCACTGATTGCGCTTTTGGGGATCGTGACGCTGGCGGCGTTCGGTGTGGCCCCGATTTTCCTCTTGTCGATCCTTGCCGTTGCCATTGTTCTTCTCACCGGTTGCATCGATGCCGACGAAGCCTTCGCACAGGTGGACGGACGGCTTCTGGCATTGATCTTCTCCATGCTGGCGATTGGTGCAGCTTTGGAGGAAACGGGTGCTGTCCGGCTTCTGGTAGAGGCCGTCGCACCTTTCCTGTCGAACTTGCCGCCAGCGCTGATCGTCTGGGCGATCTACCTTTTGACGTCTGTCCTGACAGAGCTTGTGAGCAACAATGCCGTCGCTGTCGTGGTGACACCCATTGCCATTGGATTGGCCGATGCGCTGGGCGTTGATGCGCGGCCCTTGGTCGTGGCGGTCATGGTGGCGGCCTCGGCCGCGTTTTCCACCCCGATCGGATACCAGACGAATATGCTGGTTTATGGACCGGGCGGCTATCGGTTCACGGACTTCCTGAAGGTGGGCGTACCGCTGAACCTCTCGATCGGTATCATCGCATCGCTTCTGATCCCGCTTCTCTGGCCGCTCTGACCCTTGCAGGCGGCCTCGGGCGCGATTAATCAGGTCCAAATTCTTGCAAAGCACGAGGCGTGAGCCATGGCAGGCCATTCAAAATGGGCAAACATCCAGCACCGCAAAGGGCGTCAGGACGCTGCGCGGTCCAAGCTGTTCTCCAAGCTTTCGAAGGAAATCACGGTGGCCGCAAAGATGGGCGACCCTGACCCGGAGAAGAACCCGCGTCTGAGACTGGCTGTCAAAGAAGCCAAGTCGCAGTCCGTGCCGAAGGACGTTATCGAACGCGCGATCTCGAAAAGTCAGGCGGGTGATGGCGATGACTATGAAGAAATCCGCTATGAGGGCTACGGTCCGGGCGGCGTAGCCGTGATCGTTGAAGCGATGACCGACAATCGGAACAGGACGGCATCGACCGTGCGTTCAACTTTCGGCAAGCACGGCGGAAATCTGGGTGAAACCGGCTCGGTCAGCTTCATGTTCGAAAGGAAAGGCGAAATCGTCTATCCGGTCGATGCCGGCGATGAAGACACCATTATGATGGCTGCGATTGAAGCCGGTGCGGAAGACGTCGAGCACGGCGAAGAAGGTCATACGATCTATACGGCCGACACGGATTTGAACGACGTCTCAACCGCCCTTGAGGCAGATCTAGGCGAAGCGGAATCGACCAAGCTGATCTGGAAGCCGACCACAACGACGGACCTTGATCTTGAAGGCGCTCAAAAGCTGATGCGTCTAATCGAGGTTCTGGAAGACGATGACGACGTGCAACGCGTCACAGCCAACTTTGAAATCTCTGACGAAGTGATGGAGCAGTTGTCTGCCTGATCGGGGCTTTGGCGCTGATCCATTGATTTGTCGGGCGTGCTTGTGATAGTGCGCCCGCACACGCCCAGCACGTCCGCTGGGTTCGGAGAGTTTATGTTCGAGAATGTAGCACGCGGCTGAGGCTTCGCCTTGAAAGCCTCGCTCTTTAACCCCGCCCGCGCTGGATGCCGGGCGACGGTTTGTTGCGACCAATCTCGTGAGCTTTCAATTGAATATCTCGAAATACGAACAGCGCGTGCTGCACGTGCTGGCACAGGGCGGTTGCGTTCACTTTGAACGCGCCGCCAATGGCAAAGTCAAAAACGTGACATGCTTCACGCGCGACGGGCACGTCTTGTCAGACTGCACATTTGCGATCTTCGACCGCTTGAAGAAACGGCGGTTTATCCGGTCTCAGAATGGGCAACCTTACCGCGTGACCAAACGCGGCCTCGAAGCCGTTCGCGCACAACTCGACAACCGCTAGGACAGAACAGATGGAACCTATGAAACTGCGCGGTATGCGCGAAACTGATTTGGAAGCGGTGGGCGCCTTGGCCGAAGCGGCGGGGCTCTTCCCCGCTGCGGAACTTCCCGAGATGGCAAGCGAGGGACTGGGCGGGGACGCCCCAGATATCTGGCGCGTGGCCGAGACGCCGGACGCACAGCTTGCAGGCTTTTCC
>CAZMKY010000341.1:0-3646 GCA_964566835.1 uncultured Rhodobacterales bacterium | reverse complement strand
GGCCGATGGCGAATACGAGGCTTTTTTGGCCAAGGGTGGCCTGTCCGCCTCAGACGCGCATCGGATCAGGCTGGATCAGACGGCACTGCCCAATGACCTCGATCTTGGCGATTTCGCCGGCGTCATCGTCGGCGGTGGGCCGGGTTGCGTCAGCGACGATGCCCAGACGAAAGACCCGGTTGAGGCGCGGATCGAAGCAGAAATCCTCTCGCTCATGCCTGCCATCGTGGACCGCGACGTGCCGTTCATGGGGTGCTGCTACGGGATCGGGATATTGGCCCACCATCTTGGGGCAAAGGTCTCGAAAGAGAAATATGGCGAACCTGTTGGCCCTGTGGCCTGCGCGTTGACCTCTGACGCCGCTGAAGACCCCCTGACAGCTGGCCTGCAAGGCACGTTCAATGCCTTCGTCGGTCACAAGGAAGCTGTGCAGGTTTTGCCGGAAGGCGCCGTGCATCTCATCCGGTCAGACCCGTGCCCTTTCCAGATGATCCGCTACCGTGAAAACGTTTACGCGACGCAGTTCCACCCTGAAGCCGACGGTCAGGTCTTTGCCGACCGGATCGAGATCTACAAGGATAAGGGCTATTTCCAGCCGGACGAAGCGGATGCTCTGACCGATGCCTGTCTTTCGGCGGATGTATTTGTTCCGGAACAGATTTTAGCACGATTTGTATCCCGCTACGGGTGATCTGATCCGCTGTCCTCTCCGTAAATTGATGAGTAGCCGCGTTGAAAACGCGGGATTTGAACCCATCTTGCGGTGTCCGGACGGAGGTATTGGCCCATGAACATCCATTCCATTGATTTCGACACCAATCCATCTCGTGAAGAGGCCGCCGGGGCACTCGCTCTGTTGCGCCGATGGGCGGATCAGGCCGATGCGGCCGAGATTGAGACGCTGGATCCGGCCATCGCGCGGCTTCTGCCGGGCAAGGATCATGGCTACCCCGTCCTTGCCAGAACCTACCCTGAAGACTTCGTTGTCGACGCTGCCTACAAGGCTTCGATGCCCGATCTGCAGAACGGGCCGGAAAGCTTGATCAAAGGCGCCCACCGCCGCATCCAACATGTCGGGATATCGAACTTCCGCCTGCCACTGTCCTTCGCCATGCGCGACGGTGCGCCGGTACAGGTCGAGACGTCGGTGACCGGATCTGTCAGCTTGGAGGCCGACAAGAAGGGCATCAACATGAGCCGCATCATGCGGAGCTTTTATGTCCACGGCGCCGCCACCTTCGGCATGGATGTGATCGACGCGGTCCTCGATGACTACAAGGCGGATCTTGGCAGTTTCGACGCACGCATCCAGCTTCGTACGTCGCTGCCCATGCAGATCGAAAGCCTGCGGTCCGGGTTGAAGGGATGGCAGTACTACGACGTGGCCTTTGAGGTTGTTGAAAAAGATGGCGTCCGCGAACGTATCCTGCACCTCGACTATGTCTATTCGTCCACGTGCCCCTGCTCGCTGGAGTTGTCGGAACACGCCCGCCGGGAGCGCGGCCAACTTGCGACCCCGCATTCGCAGCGTTCTGTCGCGCGCCTTTCCATGGTTCTTGATCCGGATGCAGGCCCGCTTTTCGTGGAAGACGTTGTCGAGCTTTGCCGTCGCGCCGTGCCGACTGAGACGCAGGTCATGGTCAAACGCGAGGACGAACAAGCCTTTGCCGAGTTGAACGCCGCCAACCCGATCTTCGTCGAAGACGCTGCCCGGCTCTTTGCAGAAGGTCTGATGGCGGACCACCGGATTGGCGACTTCCGCGTGATTGCAAGCCATCAGGAAAGCTTGCACAGCCACGATGCGATCTCGGTACTGACCGAAGGGCCGACCTTTGATCAGTCGAGCATCGATCCGCGCGCTATGGAAACTCTGATCCACCGCGGCTAACCTTGCCTCGATCCGAGGGCAGGAGGCAGTGATGGAATGGACGTGCGAGTGCGGCAGCTTTGCCGCCGAGGTCGATCCTTCGAAACACACGCGTGCCGTATGCTATTGCAAGAGCTGCCGGGACTTCGTCACGCGGCTGGGCAAGGCTGCGGTTCTGGATGAAGGCGGCGGCAATGATCTGTTTCAGGTCGCGCCGGAACAAGTGACGATCAAGCGAGGGGCAGAGCATCTGGCCTCGACCCGCCTGACCGAGAAGGGCCCGCTCCGCTGGTATGTGACGTGCTGCGACACCCCGCTGGCCAACACGCTGATGTCGCCCGCCTGGCCCTTTCTGACGCTCCAGACCGCATGGGCGGCTGACCCGGGCGCGCTCGACCCGGTGTCCATCCGCGTCAACAAGCGCGACGCGTTGGCGCGCGTGCCGGACGCGCCGCATGGTGTTCGCCGCCTGATGATGGAGTTCTTCTCTCGCGCCCTCAAATCCCGGCTGTCCGGAGGGTGGCGCAAAAACCCCTTGTTCGACCAAAACGGCAAGCCTCTTGCTGCACCGGCTGATCTCGGTCGTTGACGCCCAGCGTCGCTTGCGACAAGGCTCGACCTCATGATTGACGTCAGACCTATTGGATATGTCATCGGCCTGCTTGTGCTGACGCTCGGCGTATCGATGGTGCTTCCGCTTGCGGTCGATGCCTTTTCCGGCAACGGCCATAGCGGCGTCTTCGTTCAGTCTGCCATTGTGACCATTCTGGCCGGCGGTTTGGTGGCCTTGGCCTGCTCCAACAGTGTGGGCCGACGCCTGACGATCCCCCAGACCTTCCTTTTGACGACGGGAACTTGGCTGTTCCTGCCCGTCTTTGGCGCAATTCCCTTTGTTCTGGGGGCGACGGATGCCCGCTTTGTCGATGCCTTCTTCGAGGCCATGTCCGGCCTCACCACGACCGGATCGACCGTCTTTACCGGCCTTGAAAGCCTGCCGGACGGTCTGCTCCTCTGGCGTGCCATGCTGCAGTGGTTCGGCGGCATCGGTATCATCGTTGTCGCCATGGCATTCCTGCCGGAACTGCGGGTCGGCGGCATGCAGATCTTCCGCTCCGAAGGGTTCGACACGTTCGGAAAAATCCTGCCCCGCGCGGGCGAAATCGCGTCGCGCATTTCGGTCATCTACGCCGGTCTTACGCTTTTGTGCGCGCTGGCCTATATCGGCTTCGGCATGGATGCCTTTTCGGCCATCTGCCACGCCATGACGACCGTGGCCACGGGCGGCTTTGCAAACAATGACGGATCGTTCAGCTTCTTCGGGCCCGGCATCGAATACATGGCGGTGATCTTCATGCTGCTCGCGGCTTTGCCCTTCGTGCGCTATGTCCAGCTTCTGGCGGGCACGGCAGAGCCGCTTTACCGCGATAGCCAGATCCGCGTCTTTCTGATGATCATTGCGACCAGCGCAATTGCCATCGCGCTCTGGCTCATGCTGACATCGGACCGACCGGGTGAAGAAAGCTTCCGCAAGGCGCTTTTCAACACCACATCAATCGTCACCGGCACCGGATACGCCAGCGCGAACTACTCGAACTGGGGGCCTTTCCCGGTGACGTTGATCTTCTTTCTGGGGCTGGTGGGGGGCTGCGCCGGATCGACGTCATGTTCGATCAAGGTGTTCCGCTGGCAGTTGCTGGTCGCGTCCATCGCCACACAGATCAAGCGCATCCACTCGCCGAACGGCATGTTCCAACCTCGCTATGAGGGGCGCAGCGTCGG
>CAZMKY010000340.1:0-8116 GCA_964566835.1 uncultured Rhodobacterales bacterium | reverse complement strand
ATCGAAGTGGTTGAAGGTTCCTGATCTGGTTCTGTCGGCCGACACTGATTACCATTTGGCCGTGTCCTTCGGCAGTGCGGGCATGGCCGTCTACGTGGATGGCCAACTGGCGGCCGCAGAGCCGCTGATCACCGAGGGGCTGTCCGGAAACGATGAAGCCATGCTGATTGGCGGAACGCGGGCGTGGCGTGACTCTGCCGAACAGGATGCGCATTCAGTCATGCACGGCACGATATCTGACGTTTCCGTATTTGGCTGGGCGCTTTCGGAAACGAAGGTCGCGGAGCTTGCGGGCGTCGCGTCGACGGACCGGGCGCTGGCGCTGGATGATCTGGCGCCTGTGCTGGAGCAGGTGCACCACGGGTCGGACTGGCTGATGGAGACGGCCATGTCCTATGGCGTCGGCCACCACGGCCCTGCGCTGATGGCGCTGAACCTGATCGAGGGCCGCTGGGTCGGCGAGGGGATTGGCGGCACGCGGGAAGCCGACGGCATCAATGGCGGTGGCGGCGACGACCAGATCGACGGCTGGCGCGGCAATGACATCCTTCAGGGCGGCTGGGGTAACGACAAGCTCTATGGCTGGGCAGACAACGACATTCTCGATGGTGGCGCGGGTGAGGACTACCTCTCGGGCGGCGAGGGCGATGACTGGCTGATCAGCCGGGCCGACGCGCGCGAGCCCGAGATCGCCTACATCCCCGGCCGGGACGAGGGCGACCCCTACGGGGAGCTGACGGACGGCAAGCTTTATCCGGATCAGCCGGTGCCGGGCGATGATGTCCTCGAAGGGGGGGCGGGCGCAGACATCTTCTACTTCCAGACGCTGATCAACGCGAAAGAGCAGTTCATCGAAGAGCATACGCAAGACGATGGCTCGATCCGGTGGCACGGCGTGGCGGGCGAGAACGACAATCTGCATGACCACTGGGTCGACAGCATCGGGCATGACACGATCCTCGACTACTCGGTGGCCGAGGGCGACAAGATCGTGATCGAAGGCCACACGACCTACATCAAGTCGATCACCTATGGCGATCTGAACGGCGACGGCGTGCTGGATCATTCGATCATCCAGCTTTACTCGGACCAGGGTTCGGGCGGCGGCGCGCACCATCTGGACGAACTGGGCTCGATCACGGTGTTCGGGGATCTGGTGAAGGAAAGCGACATCCTGCATGACGCAGGCCCTGCCTACGGCATCGTTCATGACATCGCCGAATTGGGCGACGCCCTGTCGCCCCCCGGTACCCCGACAGAAGCCACGGACCTGCCAGACGCGCCGGAGAACGTTGTCACAGCGGACCGGCTGAACTTGCCAGATGGCACTGCGCCGATTGTTGCCGTTCAAGGCCATCAGGTCTTCGATAAAAGCGGATCGGCAATTGTCCTGTCGCCAGAAGATGCAAATTCCGGCTGGCGCGGTACGATTTCGATGTCTGCCCAGATCAATTCCGAAGGATGGCAGGCCCTGTTTTCCAAGGACGCGGACGGCTATCCGAGTGTCGGCAATCACATGTCGCTTTTCGTGGAGGAAGACGGCGATCTTGTCCTGCGCGTGCAAGATCAGGAGAGAAGCTATTACTTGAAGGCAGACCAAGCCATCGAGGTCGGTCAGATGTACGACATCGCGGTCACTTGGGGTGGCAACGGAGTCGCTCTCTACCTTGACGGTGTGAAAGTGTCCTACGACGAAGATCTCGACGTTCATCTGAACACGAACGAAGAGTATCTGGTCATTGGGGCCACGGGTTGGAGTTCTGCACCCGGAACCGCCAACAAGATTGGCGGTTACGCCGACGCAGAGATCGTCGACTTCGCAATGTACGACAAGGTGGCGTCGCCAGACGATCTGGTGTCGCACTCTGAACGCGCCGGGATCATCGACTACTGGGGCGATGCGCATATGTATGAAGTCCGCGTCGACGAGGAAGGTGTGCGCATCAAATCTGATGGCAGCTGGGCCACGCTTGACGAAGACGCCCGGTACGTTGCGTTCAATGATGTCACTGTCGCCGTTGACGATTTCCAGACCGGCATCTGGCACGACGAGACGCTCGAAGGGGGGCAGGGCGCCGACTACTTGGACGGCAAACTTGGCAACGACTCACTTCTTGGTGGAGACAATGACGACATCCTGATCGGTGGCGGCGGCAACGATACGCTCCGTGGTGGAGACGGCGCAGACCATCTCTTGGGAGGTGACGGCGCAGACAGCCTGTCGGGTGGAAATCAGGATGATCTTCTGGTTGGCGGGGCTGGCTATGACACCCTGAAAGGGGACAGCGGCGACGACATTCTGGTCGGAGGCCTTGGCGACGACGAACTCTATGGCCATAGCTGGGGCGAAGCTGGTGATGGCTTTGACATTGCTGTCTTTGACGGCAATTTCGCGGACTATCAGATCGAAAGTCAGATGATCTGGAACAGCAGCCGCGGCGAAGAGGTTCAGCGACTGATCGTGACGGACGCAGCCAACGGCGGTGCCGATGGTCTCTACGAAGGACAAGACGAACTGATGGATATCGATGCGATCCAATTCGCGGATCAGACCGTTCTCGTCTCGGACTTGAGTTTTGTTTGACGTCTGAAGCCTGCTAGGCCGGGACTGAAACGGCGACGTCTGTTTCGTCGGCAGGCTTTGCCCGAAGCACAAGACGCAGAAGCGGTGGAACCGTCAGCAGTGTCAGGAAGGCGGACATGGCCAGTCCGCCGACCACAACCGCGCCAAGTCCACGGTAGAGTTCCGAGCCAGCCCCGGGAAACAGGACCAGTGGCAACATGCCAAAGACGGATGTGAGCGTTGACATGAAGATCGGCCTGATCCTGTTTCGTGTCGCCTCTTCAATGGCATCGATCGGGGGCAGGCCCTCTTCGCGCAGAAGATAGAGCGATTGATGAACGATCAGGATCGCGTTGTTCACTACGATGCCAACGAGGATCACGAAACCGAGCAAAGTGAGCATGTCCAATGGCTGGGTCTGATAGAAATTCAAAACGGCCAAGCCGCCTACGCCACCGGCGGCTGCAACGGGGACAGATATCATGACGACGAGAGGCAGAACGAAGGATTCAAACAAGATCGCCATGACGAGGAAGACGATGATCATTGCAACGGCGAGGTTGATCTGAATGGCCGTCCAAGTTTGAGAAAGCTGATCGGCCGTGCCCGAAACGGACAGTCGAACCCCTGGAGGAAGGCCTCGTTCTTCCAGCGGAGCCACGACTTCGCTTTGCAGCACTTCGACAGCGGCCTCAAGCGGGAGAGCGTCCGAAGGGCGGACTTCCAAAGTCACGGTCCGAAGACGCTCAAGGTGCCGAATTTCAGTCGGACCGGCAGTCACGCGGACTTCGGCAAGCTCAGACGTCGGAATAATCTGGCCAGAGGGCGTCACCACCGGGAAAGCACCCACATCTTGCGTTCGGAGACCGGACAGCGCGCCGTCGCCCCCCTTTAACGTAAGATCAATGCGGCGGTTGCCAACGTTGATTTCCGCCACGCGCACGCCGTCATTATAGGCGTCCACCGTCGTGGCCAGCGCATCGGTAGAGAGACCCGCATCGGCCAGACGAACGCGGTCCGGGATCAGGCGCACTTCGGGCGCGCCCAGTTCCAATCCGGGAATGGGGCGAAACTGATGACCTTCTGATCGGGGTAGAGTGCGTGCGATGATGCCTGCCGCTTGTCCCGCAACGGCAAGGATGTCCTCCAATTCGTTGCCAGAGACGTTGACCTCGATTGTCCTGCCCCCACCGACCCCGCGTCCAAAGAGGGACGGCTGGGTCATGAAACCAAACGTGCCCGGCTCTGCAAAGATGGGTCGGGAAAGGATTGGAATGACTTCGGCAACGCGTGCGCCGTCTACGGTTGCAGCGCCGACGAAGCTGTTGCCAGGTGTGGCCACGAAGAAGAAGCTGTCGAGCGCTGGCTGACCCTCTGCGGTTTCAGTGTTTGGTCGGGCTTCCCACATTGGGCGAGCGACGTTCTCGATCCGCTCTGCGATCGTTTCTGTTGTCGCCAGATTGTAGCCGGGAGGAGGGATCAGCAATCCAAAGACCAGGTTGCGATTTCCTTCGGGGAGGTATTCCAGTTTGGGTAGAAAGGTCCAAGCGGCGATACCCGCGCCGGTCGCTATGGCGGCCACCATGATCAGACCCGCCGCGCGGAATCGCACCGTGAGACGGACATAGGCCATGACCAGCCATTTGAAGCCCCGCGCGAGGTGATCGATGATCGGTAACGGCATAGGCTTGCCTGAACCACCCGCCAGCAGGCGGCTCGACAGCGCTGGTATCACTGTGACGGCCACGACCAGCGAAAGAAGCACTGAAACCGAGATCGCGACCGCAATGTCGCGGAAAAGCTGGCCTGCTTCCAATTCCATAATAAGGATCGGAATAAACACCATCACGGTCGTCAGAGCAGACACCAGGATCGCGCCCCAGACTTGCTTGGCGCCCAGATAGGCCGCGTCTTTCCGTGACTTTCCCTGTTCGCGCAGGCGGTAGATGTTCTCCAGCACAACAATGGCCGCATCAACGATCATGCCAATGGCGAAGGCGATCCCGGCCAGTGAAATGACGTTCAACGTGCGTCCGGTTGCGGCCATGGCCACAAAGGTCGCAACGATCGACACCGGAATGGCAAGCGATATGACAAGGGTTGCACGCGGGCTTCGAAGGAACATGAGAAGGACGGCAGCCGCCAATAGGCCACCGATCCAGATGTTCTGTGTGACAAGGTCGATGGCCCCTTCGATGTAGACCGTTTCGTCATAGACCTGTTCCAACTGCAGCCCCGCTGCTGCGACTGGGCCTGCCGACAGTTCGGCCAGAACGGTTTTGACGTCGTCCATCGTGGCGATGACGTTTGCGCCTTGTTCGCGGACAATGTTGAACGCGAGGGCAGGCTCTCCTCGGAAGCGCAAACGTGCCGTGGCCTCCTTGTATGCGAAACCCACATCTGCGACGTCACCGACCCGGACACGACCCAAGCCGCCGGTCTGACCCAGCGCCTGACTTCGCAGGACGACACCTTCGATGGCTTCAATCGTGTTCAGATTTCCATCGGCGCGCACGACATAACGGCGCTTGCCTTCGTCCACATCTCCGGCAGAAAGCGAGACATTCTCAGACCTCAGGCGCTGGACCACCTCAGGAATGGTCAACCCAAATCGTGCAAGCTCTTCAGGGCGGATGACGATCTGTAGCTCTTGGCTGACGCCCCCAAAGACGTTGACGGTCGAAACGCCGTCAATTCGCTCAAGGCGTTCCTTGACGACGTCTTCCATGAAGTCACCATACTCGGGCAAGGGGCGCGCGGTTTCATTCAGCGCGCGCGCGATGACCCAGGCGATGGGACTGTCGTCTGACCCGGACGTGTTCAATCGGGGTTCGCCCGCTTCGGCAGGATATCCACCGACGCGATCCAGTCGGTTCGACACCAAAAGCAGAATATCCCCCATTCGGGAGCCGATCGCGAATTCCAGCGTGACCGAAGCTTGTCCGGTTCTTGCGCGGCTCGACATGATTTCAAGCCCTTCAAGACCCCGAAAGGCTTCTTCCTGAGGATTTATGATCTCTCGTTCGACTTCGGCCGGGGCGGCGCCGGGCCAAGCCGTTTCGACCACGATAATGGGCTTCCTCACGTCAGGTGCCAGCTGGATCGGAATGCGGCTGAGCGCGAGCATTCCGAACAAAACCGCCATCACAACGAGGGCGACGACAGCGACAGGACGTTCAATGGCAAATCGGATGGGGTCCAATGCTCAGCCCCCGTTGCTGGATTGTGGGGCTATGTCTTGTCCGGGTCGCAAGCGTTCGTTGCCACGGACGACAACCTCGTCACCTTCACGCAGACCGTTCAGAACTTCGAACGTATTGCCAAGAGCCCGACCAATCTCGACCCGGCGCGGCGATGCCTTCCCTTCGTCATTCACAAAGACCTGCCAGCCACCGCCGGATTGCACCACAGCGTCTTTCGACACGACGATGACATCTTCAGGTGCGCTTACTGGCACGTCCAGCGACACGGACTGACCGACCGCAATCCCGCGATTTTCGCCTGTGATCGCAAATCGAACGGGACGGGTCCGGGTGGCCGAGAATTCGGTCGGCAGAACAGCACGCAATTCCAGCGTCATCTCGTTCCCGGTGTCGGTTCGGCCCGTGACAAGCTGGTCCGATTGCAACGCGCCAATGAAGCGCGACGGAACGTTTGCTTCGACCTCAAGCGTGGTGTTGTCGAGAAGGCGGACAACGACGCTGCCCGCGGCCACGAATTCACCAACCTCTGCGTTCACCTCCAAGATAGTGCCGGAAAAAGGGGCACGCACGACGGCGTTGTCGACGTTGTATTGCGCACGAGCAAGATCGGCCTGAGCCGCGGAAATCCGAGCCTCGGCCACTTGGAGGTTTCCAAGTGCTTCCGCGTATTCACCGCTGCGGTCGTCCAACTGCGCCTCTGACACGGTTGCATTCTCCACCAGCGTTTTCGTGCGTTCCAAAGCCTTTTCTGTTCGGTCCGCCCGGGCCTTGGCCGCAACCAGACCGGCTTCGGCAATGGCCAGACCGGCCTGTTGTTGGCGAAGCTCGATATCAAGCCGCGTCGTATCAAGCTGGAATACGATTGCCCCCGCTTCGACTGGGTCACCGACCCGAAGCGGGGCGTCCTTTGCCACGCCCACGACGCGGGTCGCGACGTCGCTTTGACGTCCGGCCACGACTTGTCCGAAGACAGTCACGGTTTCCGCGATCTCTTGCACTTTGACGGTGTCCGTGGTCACACCGGCAGGCCGGCCCTGCGCCAAAGCCGCGAACGGCAGTGTCGCCAAAAAGACTGCAAGGACAGTGCAATAGGCACGGCGCATCGTTCAATTCTCCGGTGGACTTCCCAACGAACACATAGGGCCTGCTTGGAAATTTCCAGTCGTCGGTGCCGCTTCTGCCGGACGGTCGATTGTCACAAGACTTTGAAAAGCGGGGAAGGGCAGCATCTTGCGGCCCCTACGGAAAGGTTCTAGGCGAAAAACGCGCTTGGATTTCAATTCGGGAACAGCGCTTTTGAACCAGCCTCAGCGTGGAGCCGATGAAATGACGGAGTTTGCGACCTATCCCAGCCTGAAGAACAAGACGGTACTCATCTCGGGTGGCGCACAGGGCATCGGGGCCGAGATCGTTCAGGCATTCGCGGCGCAAGGTTCCCGGGTGGGTTTTCTCGATCGCGATGAAGAGGCAAGTGCCGCGCTTTCCGACAGTGCCGAGAACGTGACGTTCGAACTCTGCGATCTGCGCGACATCGATGCCATGCAGGCCGCGATCGGTCGTTTGAACGAACGTCTCGGGGCAGCGGACGTTCTGGTCAACAACGCGGCGCGCGACGACCGTCATGATTGGAAGGACGTCACCGCAGAGTACTGGGACGAACGTCAGGCGACCAATCTGCGCCATATGTTCTTTGCCATTCAGGCGGTTGCGCCCGGAATGATCGCAAAAGGCGCAGGATCGATCATCAACATGGGGTCGAATTCGTGGTGGGAGGCCGGTGGTGGTTTTCCGGCCTATGCAACGGCGAAGGCCGCTGTGCACGGCCTGACGCGCACTATGGCGCGCGACCTTGGCAATCACCGGATTCGCGTGAATACGGTCGTTCCGGGTTGGATCATGACAGAACGCCAGAAAGAGCTTTGGGCGACGCCCGAAGCGCTGGAGGCGCAAGCTGCGCGGCAGTGTCTGCCTGACCTGATTGATCCGGTCTATGTCGCCCGAATGGTTGTCTTCTTGGCGTCTGACGATGCCGCGATGTGTTCTGCCAACAACTACATGGTCGAGGCAGGGTCCATCTGATCTGGGGACCTCTCGGAAACCGTGTTCCAAATCCTGCCGATGCGTTTGGCTCGGAACGACCTTTTTTGGGCAGAAGACTGAAGTCCAATCGATATGTGCTGATGGCACTTCGCGATCAGGTATGATTATCTCGCCGCGGAATTGAAGACGCGTCGCCGCTCGAATGTGAGCCACTGACGCACCAGACAGGCGAGGCCGCGATGAGCTATTTGGGGATTGATCTAGGGACATCCGGGCTCAGAGCCCTTCTGGTCGGTGATGACGGCGCGCC
>CAZMKY010000339.1:0-4346 GCA_964566835.1 uncultured Rhodobacterales bacterium | reverse complement strand
ACTGGCCGAGGCGGTCCAACACGCCGACGCGGCCTTGGCCATCGACCCGGAAGCTTGGGAGGCGCACGCGCTCAAGGGCCTCGCCACCATCTTCGGGAACAGGGATTACACGGCGGGTCTCTACCATGGCCGGCAGTCTGTCCGGCTGAACCCCTCCGCCGCCTTGGCCCGGCATGCCCTTGCCTGCGCGCTGGAATGGGTTGGCCAACCCGAAGAAGCCCTGGACCACATGGAAGTCATCTTCCGGCTGCAGTCGAACTACCCTGGCAGGGCGGCCATCCTTGGCCAGATCGCAAGCTGCGCGCTTTTCACAGGGGACGAAGACAAGGCGGTGTCTGCGGCGCGGGAACTTGTGGCCATAGCCCCGGACTATGCACGCGGTCTACAGCGATCGGTGTCGATCTTCGGCTATTTCGGGCTGAAGCAAGAAGCCAAGTCAGCCCTAGTGAGGCTGCGTGAAATAGATCCCGACTTCTCGGAAGCCTATGCACGCGAAACCTACCCCTACGCCCGCACGGAAGACGCCGAACGGATGCTAGAGGGCCTTTCGCGCGCTGGTGCGTTTGCGTCAGTAAAGACCGCCTGAAGAAATCTCGCCAACCGTGGCCCGTTCCGGGATCACGACGGTTTCACCTGTTGAGGTGGTGACCTGTTGCTGCGGGCGGCCAAGTTCCTGATCCGTGAACAGCGGCAAGTTCGCCCCCATCGCAAAGCCGCCGTCAAAGGTGATGCCAAAGACGGGCTCTTCGCCTTCACGGAAATACTCGGCCACAACGTAGTCTCCAGTGGCGTTGTCCGGCAGTCGCGCACCGCTGAAGCGGTCGATCTTGATAAAGCGTCCGCCCGGCGGGATCTTGAAGCGTCCGCTACCGTATTTCTCGATCGCTTTCGACATGAAGCTTTGGAACACCGGCCCGCACATGCCCCCGCCGGAAGCGCCCCGGCCCAAGGGTTCTGGCAGGTCGTATCCGATATAGCACCCGGCCGCGATGTTCGACGTAAAGCCAACGAACCAGACATCCTTCGCATCATTCGTCGTGCCCGTTTTGCCCGCCGCCGGAACCGGCAGATTTACCGTGCCCGATGCCGTGCCACGGTCGACAACGCCACGCATCATGGACGTCAACTGATACGCCGTCACCGGGTCCATGACCCGACGGCGGTCTGATCGGATGGACGGGGCCGCACCAGCGCGCAGATCTTTGTCTTGGCAATCGACGCAGGTGCGCTGATCGTGGCGATAGATGGTATTGCCCCAACGGTCCTGCACGCGATCCACCAGCGTCGGCGCAACGCGTTCGCCGCCATTGGCGAACATCGCATAAGCCGCAACCATCCGGTATAGCGTGGTTTCTTCCGAACCGAGAGAGTTGGCCAGATAGCGCCCCATGCGGTCATAGACGCCAAAGCGTTCGGCATAGGATGCCACAGTGTCGATGCCGACTTCTTCGGCCAGACGCACGGTCATCAGGTTCCGTGACCGCTCAATCCCCGTGCGAAGCGGCGTCGGGCCATAGAACTGGTTCGACGCGTTTTTCGGCCGCCAGACACGACCGCCACCCACATCCACCTCGATGGGCGCATCGATCAGGATCGTCGCAGGAGTGAACCCACTGTCGAGCGCGGCGGCATAGACGAAGGGCTTGAAAGAAGACCCGGGCTGGCGCGTGGCCTGCGTGGCCCGATTGAGTTCCGAATCCTGATAGGAAAACCCGCCCTGCATCGCCAGAACGCGCCCGGTGTTGACGTCCATCGCCATGAAGCCGCCCTGAACGCCCGGGATCTGCCTGAGAGAAAAGACCGGATCCTCAGCCGGTCCGCCATCATGGCGAACATGGATAACGTCCCCGACAGAAAGGATGTCGCCGGGGCGGCTGGCACCCCGGATCCAGTTCAAATCACCGCGCGTGATAAAATGACCATCGACGCCGTCGGCCCAGCCTTCGACGCCCATGCGTGCGCGTTCGGACCCGACTTCCAGAACAACCGCCGGGTACCAGCCTTCGACATCGCGCGCGACATCGGCGCCCGCCAAGGCTTCGCGCCAGTCATCACCCTCCAGCGTCGACCGCTCCAGCGTGACTTCGGTCCCGCGCCATTCGCCCTGTGCGCGGTCATAGTTTTCAAGCGCCTCTCGCAAGGCGAGCGCTGCGACTTCCTGCATCTCCGGATCGACCGTCGCACGCACGGTCAGACCCGCGCTCCGGAAACCGGTATCCCCGAAATCGCGGCTCAACTGGCGGCGAATCTCGTCCGTGAAATAATCACGGGGTGGCAGCGTTTGACGGAACGGCTCATAGTCCCCGCCTTGCACCGACAAAAGCGGAGAAACCCGCGCTTCCTGATAGGCAGCCTCTTCCAGATACCCGTTCTCGTACATCTCGCGCAGCGTATTGTTGCGCCAGAAGATCGCTGTTTCCGCGTCATCGACCGGGTGACGATTGGACGGTGCCTTTGGCAGCGACGCCAGATAGGCCGCCTCTGCCGGGGTGAGTTCTGTCAGCGTCTTGTTGAAGTAAGTCTGCGCCGCTGCAGCAACCCCGTAGGAATTCTGACCAAGGAAGATCTCGTTCAGGTAGATCTCGAGGATCTTCTCCCGGTCGAGCGAATTGACCATTCGGTTCGCCAGAATGATCTCGCGCAGCTTGCGTTCGACCCGACGCTCGCCTCCAAGAAACATGTTCTTGGCAACCTGCTGCGGAATGGTCGACGCACCGCGCACGGATGCGCCACGGCTCTCGACGGCCTCGTAAACCGCCGACGCGATCCCCCTGACATCAAAGCCCTGATGGTCATAGAAATTCTTGTCCTCGGCCGAAATGAAGGCCTGCTTCACGATGTCCGGGATTTCGTCTGCGGGCGCGTAAAGCCGTCGTTCCACCGCAAATTCATCGATGATCTGCCCCTCGGTCGAATAGATCCGGCTGATCGTCGGCGGGACATATTGCGCCAGCGTCTCGTGGTCCGGCAAATCGCGTCCATAGACAAAGAAGACCGCGCCCACGACCAACGCGCCCATGACAAGGCCAAGGGTCAAAAGCGAAAAGATCGCGCCGAAGAACGAAAAGATGAAACGGGTCACGCTAGAAGATACCTCTGCTCGAGTTCTCTTCGATATAATTGTCCCCGGACGACACGTCAAAGACGCCCTGACGTCGCATCGGCAAAGGCTGGCCTAGCGACCTGCCATGAAAGACTTGAGTCGCCTCAGCCCCTCTTCGATATCCGACGTCGACCGTGCATAGCTGAACCTGATCGTGCCCGCGCCACGCTCCGGATCGAAATCCAGCCCGGGGGTCACGGCGACGCCGGCGACATCAAGGATTTCCCCAGCGAAGGCCAGACTGTCATCCGTCAACTCCGAGACGTCGGCATAGATGTAAAAAGCCCCGTCCGGCGGCGCGAGCTTGGTGAAGCCCGCGGCCTTCAACCCATCGATCATGAGCGTCCTGTTCTTGGCATAGACCTCCAGATTGGCATCAAGTTCCTCTCGGCAATCCATCGCCGCCAAGGCCGCCACCTGTGCCGCGTGTGGCGCACAAATGAACATGTTCTGCGCCAGACGCTCGACGGTGCGGACATGCGCCTCAGGCACGACCATCCAGCCCACACGCCATCCCGTCATCGAGAAATACTTTGAGAAACTGTTCACCACGTAGACATCGTCTGACACCGACAGCGCCGTCACCGCAGGCTGGTCATATTCTATCCCGTGGTAAATCTCGTCCGAGATAAACGCCCCGCCTTGTGCTGAAACCTTGGCGTGAAGCGCCTGCATGTCCTCCAAAGTCAGCATCGTACCGGTCGGATTGCCGGGGGACGCGACGATCAACCCCTTGGCTTCGCCGGGGATCTGATCCGGCATCGGCTGCCACCGTGCCGCTTCGGTCGTCTGGATATCGATCGGCTGAAGGCTCATGGCGCTCAGGATCTGGCGGTAGGATGGGTAACCCGGCGCGCCCATGGCCACCCTGTCGCCAGCATCGAAAAGCGCGGTGAAAGCCAGGATGAAGGCGCCGGAAGCACCAGCCGTCACGACAATGCGGTCCGGCGAGACGCGAACGCCATAGACATCCGCGTAGTGCTGCGCGATCCGACGACGAAGTGCCGGCAGACCCAACGCCACCGTATAGCCCAGCGACCCGGTTTCCATCGCCGCGCTCAACGCACGCCGCGCCCCTTCCGGCCCTGGCGTGCCGGGCTGACCGACCTCCATATGGACAAGGCTGCGCCCGCTGGCCTCGGCCGCTGCTGCCCGCTCCATCACGTCCATGACGATGAATGGCGCGATATCCGAACGTCTCGATGTGTCCATGCCCCGGTCCTCTTGCCTCTGCTCTCGCCCT
>CAZMKY010000338.1:0-3755 GCA_964566835.1 uncultured Rhodobacterales bacterium | reverse complement strand
TTGCCCTAAACGGTTGGCGCAGCGAGGTTGAACTGATCGGACCCAGAAGCGCCCTCAAAGTCGAGATCGTCACCAGCTTTGCCCGCCGAAACGGGCCGTCCAATCGTAACCTCGAAGCCGCAGAGATGGAGCAAGCCCTTGTTGCATCCCGCGAAGGCGAAGCGGCCCAACGCACAAACATCATCCGCATGCGCGGTAAGGCTGATCTCGCAGTAGCCAAAACCAAGACCGCGCCCCCGCATCTGAACATTGCGGTCGATCGAGAGACGCATTTCAACAATGTCGGTCTGTTCTACTTCGCCAAGATCCACACAATGCTGACCAAGGCTGAACGCAACGCGGCACCGGAGCTTGTTTTGGCTTGGCCGATGCGCAGTCGTCGTGTGCACTACTTTAACAACATTGATGCTGACGACACCTTGGAGGTGACGTCGGAAACCGCCGTCCAAGCCATCTCATCCAGTGCCTCTGTCATCATCAACACCTATGCAAAGCGCAGATCTGACGTGGCTGTTGTGGCCTGCTCCGAAGCGATTTACCGCGCTGGGCTTTAAAGCAACACGAGAGCGATGAACGAAGAGGGACACACATCACTCAACTTTGACGGGTTGCCGCACACGGCCAAAGCCAGACCCTTCTTCAAAGGATCTCTCAAGCCCGTGCCGTCCAAATGCGTTGGAAAGTGGTGCCGCTGAAGGGACTCGAACCCCCGACCCCATCATTACGAATGACGTGCTCTACCATCTGAGCTACAGCGGCTTCGGCGGGCCTCTTACCAAGCTTTGGAATGGCCCGCCAGAGTTAAATGCGCTCTTTCTCTGGCTCTGTTGCCGTGTCTTCTTCGACTGCGTCGCTTGGCGTCAGGTCAACGAGTTCGCTATGTTCTTCATCAAGATCAGAGCCTGTCACCGGATCTGTCATAACCACGTCGTCAATGACATCGCCTTCTGGCTCAGCCTCGGTTTCCTCGTCGTTCGATTGATCCTCGATCGACCCAACGATAAGCGGCAGCATTTCTGTGCCCGAAGCCATCTGACTGGATGTGGCAGAAGGACGTTTCCACGACAGAGTGTCGAAATGACTGCAGTTGGAACAGACAGGGTGCCATTCTGCATGAGCGGTAGAACAATCCTCGCAAATCCATTGGGGGTCGCGCGGTGCCGTCAGGGCGCGCGCAAGCCACCCTTTGACAACAGCATCGTCCGCACCAGCACCCCGTTCAATCGCGGCCATGATCGTCAGCGACCGCGCCGTCGGATCTGTCTCCGGCAGATCGCCGATCGCTTTGCGTGCTGCCGGGAAATCCTCGGCCGCGATGTTCAGCTCAGCGTTCAGCATCTTGGTTTCCGGGTGCCCCGGATGGATGCCCGTCAAAACGCTGAAGCGTTTCACCCGATCGGTCGGGGATTCGTTCGGCTCAATCTCGGCAAAGGCCGAGGCCAGTTCGGGATGCGGGGACGCTTCCCACGCCTTCTTGATGGTGCGCGTCGCAACCCGGTTCTTACCTTGTGCGATCTGACCCCGGGCAGCCAGAACAGCGGCTGGCACCAGATCCGGCGACAGGCGATTGGCTTCAATGGCTTTGTCCATATCGGCCTCGGACCCGTCGCGGGCCTGCGACAAGGCCAAAACAGCATCCCGGCGTTTGTGAACGTCGCGCGGCAGGTGCCCGTGTTTCAACTTGGCGCCCAATGTCTTGCGTGCGCCGGTCCAATCCCCTTGTTCGGCTTGAAGTTGCAGAAGCGTATTCTGCGTTTCTTCGTGACGCGGTTTGATGGCAAAGGCTTTTTCCGCCAGCTTGAGTGCCGTGTCCGTATCGCCCTCTTCCAGCTTTTGCTTAAGGATGCCGCGCACACCGACAAAGCGCGTCCGATCATCGGCCAAAAGCTTGCGATAGGTTTCTTCCGCCTTGGCTTTGTCACCAGCAAGCTCGGCCGCTTGCGCGGTTAGAAGATTGGTCAGATGCGGGCGGCGCAGATACTTGTCGGCGGTTTCCGCTTTGGCCAAAGCCAAGCGCCCTTCGCCCGAAGCCAAAGCCATCATTCCGTCAGCCAGCGCGTCGTAACCCTTGCGTTCCCGACGGCGACCGAAATAGCGCGAAGGGCCAATGTCTTCACCAAGGACCGCCCAACGCAGGAATGCGATGATCAGCCCGACAAGACGGAAGATGAGCCATCCGACGACAAGCAGGACCATCAGCGCAATCACGCTTTCCAAAGGCCCAAGCGTGAACTCGGTTCCGGCAACCGCCATGCGGACGCCGCCGTCTGTTTCCAGAAGAAACCCTGCGCCCCAAGCGGCGGCTGCAATGATGCCGATGAAAATGACGATTTTCAGAAGTGACCAGAGTAGCATTTCGAAATCCTCAGTTCTCTTCGGCTGACGCTGTCAGCGTGGCGGCACCGTTCAATGCGGCTTGTCGCGCTGCCGCAGATGCCCGCCAGTCTTCCAGTTGAGCCATCGCCTCAGGCGGCAACGCCTCAAGTTCGCTCAAAGTTGCATTCAAATCACCGCTGGCCAGTGCCGCTTCAGCGCGGCTCAACACGGCATCAGGGTCGTCGCCGTCCCTGGGCGCAAGTGACCGCGCATTGGTCTGACGGCGCAGGAATGCCGTTACGCGATCCCCCATGGAGCCATCTTCGGGCAAGGTCTGCGTTTCGGCCAAGGCGGAACGCGCTGCATCGGGAAAGCTCTCGCGCAACTCACCCAGCGTGGCGACGCCACTTTCGGCAGCCGCCGACAAACCGTCGGGAACGTTTTCAAAATCACCAAGCGTTTCGGCATAGGGCGCGCCACTTTCAAGCGCGGCGTTCAGCTCCGCCACTGCGGCACGGCGCTGCGCAGCCGCTTCGGCGGCCATGGCGGCCTGCTCAATCTCGGAGGCGCGTGTCTGCACGGCTTCGATTTCGGCGCGTGCAGTGGCCGTCACAGCATCCAGTTCAGACTGGAAAGCCGACAGTTGTTCAGCCATGGCCTGCGCCCCGTCGGGCGTCAGAGGCACGTCAGGACGGTTTTCAAGCGCGGAGACACGATCGGCCAGATCGCCGACAAGTTCTGTCAGACCTGCAAGACCTTCATTCAGTCCTGTCAGCGCCTGACCAAGTTCGCTTTGCGCGGCTTCGATTTCGCTGCTGTCAAACGCCTCACCACCCGCGGACTGAAGCGCGGATTCGAGCGCCTCGACGCGCGACGCTTGTGCCGAGATATCAGCCTCGACGCCGGACAGATCCACGGTTGCGGGAGGCGCCGTATCCGGCTGGAAGTACGCCGTCGCATAGCCCAGACCAGCCGCGACGATGCCGCCCAGAAGCAAAGGAAAGAAGCCCGGCCCATTCGAAGAAGGTTCTGGTGATGCCACCGGCGCGGGGGTGGGTGGATCGGCGACATGGTCGGCCTCCGCATCGGCCTCAGTCACCTCTGCTTCGGTCTCAGGGGCAGGTTCTTCTTCAGTCTCGGGCGATACGTCGGACTCATCTTGGCCCGTTACATCCTCAAACTCGGCGTCTTCGATATTTGAAGAGTCGCTGTCCTCCTCCTCGACCCAGACCTCCGGGCTGTCATCTGAAGCCTCTGCTTGGTCGGCATCCGTGTTTTCGTCCGAATCTGACGACTTTTCTTCAACCAAATCCTTGTCCGACTGTTCTTCGGGCGTTTTCGAGCGTGTCAACTTTAAGCACCTCCAGAGAATCACCCGAAGTTTACACTTCGGCACGCAACCTCTGGGACTCTAGTGCTCGTCGGGGGTGTCGCCAAGG
>CAZMKY010000337.1:0-1535 GCA_964566835.1 uncultured Rhodobacterales bacterium | reverse complement strand
CTCGATGATGGCCATATCGCCGTCGACCGACACGATCTCACAGGCCAGAAGGTTCGCCTCGCCTATGAAGTCGGCGACAAACCTGTCGTTCGGCGCATCATAGAGAGCCCGGGGCGTTCCGATCTGGGCGATGGCGGCATTGCGCATCACGACGATCTCGTCGGACACCGCCAACGCCTCCTCCTGGTCGTGGGTGACATAGACGACCGTCAGCCCCAGATCCTGCTGGATGGCGCGGATGTCCTCGCGCACCTGCCGGCGCAGTTTTGCGTCGAGGTTTGAGAGTGGTTCGTCGAACAAAAGCACCTGTGGTTCAAGGACGAGCGCCCGCGCCACGGCAACACGCTGCTGCTGCCCGCCGGACAACTCTGAGGGAAGACGTCCGTCGAATCCCTTTAGCCCCACAAGGTCCAAACCCTTGAGCGCCCGCGCCCGCGCCTCGTCTTTGCCAAAGCCCGAGAATGTCAGTCCATACATGACGTTTTCCAGCACACTCATATGCGGGAACAGGGCGTAGGACTGGAACACCATCGACACGTCGCGGTCGGTCGCGGGAAGTTTGGTGACGTCGCGGTCGCCAATCAGGATTCGCCCGGACGTCGCCATTTCCAGTCCGGCGATCATGCGGAGCGTTGTGGTCTTCCCACATCCAGATGGGCCGAGCAGGGTGACCAGCTTTCCGGCGTCCACGCTTAGGTCAATATTGTCGACTGCGACGACGTCCTTGCCGAAGGCTTTGGAAACACCTTCGAACCGGACCGGCGCAGCTTTGGAACTGATGGTGGGTTCGCTCATGACGTGTCCTTCTCGGCCAGTTGTGAGCGGCGTCCGATCTGGACGCGGCCCACGATAAGTTGCAAAAGCCCGACCGCCGACAGCATGACGAAGATCAACGTTGTGGAATAGGCGATGGCAAGGCCGTAGTCGTTATTCTCTACACGCCCGATGATGTAACTCGTCGCCATGTCGTACTTGGCCGAGACGAGAAAGATCACCGCGGAGATCGCCGTCATCGCACGCACGAAACTATAGACCAGCGCGGCAAGGATCGCAGGCCTCAGAAGAGGTAGGATCACACGGCGAAAAGTTTGCCAGGAATTTGCGCCAAGCGTCAGCGAGGATTCATCCAGTGACTTGTCAAGTTGACTCATGCTGGCGATCCCGGCGCGCACACCGACGGGCATATTGCGGAAGATAAAGCTGATCACAAGGATCACGCCCGTGCCGGTGATCTCGATTGGTGGCACGTTGAAGGCCAGAATATAGCTAACGCCGATCACGGTGCCGGGAATGGCGAAGCTGAGCATGGTGCCGAACTCGAATGCGTTCTTGCCCGCGAAGCTTTGACGCGTGAGCAAATATGCGGTGACAAGCCCGACTGCGGCTGTGAGAGGCGCAGCGATGGCGGCAATGGTGATTGTTGTCCAGAAGCTGTCCCAAGCCGCCCCTGTCCAGCGGATACCCTCTTCCTCGAACCGAACGCTGAAGGCCGTGACATAGTGCTTGAACGTCAGCGAATTGTTGACGCCCCACAG
>CAZMKY010000336.1:0-4318 GCA_964566835.1 uncultured Rhodobacterales bacterium | reverse complement strand
ATCGATGATGGCGTCGGCCTGACACTGAGCGTCACGCAGGCGCGCCCCAACGGCACGCTGGGCGCCACGTTCTCCAGCCGGATCGACGAAGGCGGCCGCCTGACACAAGCGCGCATCAATCGCAGCCTCGACCTGCCGGACGGGTCGCTGTCTTTCTCGCTTGGGATCATCGACCCGGAAACGTCAGGCACCCGGCCCGTCGCATCGCTTGCCTACGCACAGGAAACCGCGCGCGGCGCGCTTTCAGCACAGGTCAGCCAATCGCCCACCACGGACGACGGCGAAACCGTGCTCAACACGGCGATCCGCCTGAACTACTCGCAAGCCATCAACGACATCTCGGGCTGGTCCGCCGGTCTCAGCTATTCCGAAGCCAACACGCTTGGGTCCGACGATGATGTCAGCCGCACATCGGCCTCTGTCAGCTACCGCCGCGATCTGACGCAAGACTGGGATCTGCGCGCGGGCTATAGCTATTCGGTTCGCGAAGAAACGGCTGAACCTGATCGCACGGAAAACTCGCTCTTCCTGTCGCTGGAGCGTGACTTCTCCTTCGGATTCTGATGGACGAAGATCGGCCCGGCCCACGCTGGCCAATCTGGAGTCTTGCCATCCTCTTTGTCGCTGTCGAAGCGGCCCTGATCTGGGGCGCTGACGGCGCATTCGGCATTCCGCGCCTGCGCGCAACGGTCATCAATTTCGGCGCCTTCTATCCCGGCATCGTCCGCGAAGGCGTCCAGAACTTCACTGGGCAAGGCTGGGCGATGTTCCTGACCTACGGCGTGCTGCACGCCGGTCTGGCCCACCTAGCCATCAACATCCTGACGCTGTTCTCGCTTGCGCCTTCGGTTCTCGACCGCGTCGGTGCCACCAAGTTCTTCTTGCTCTGGATCGGCACACAGATTGGCGGCGGCATCGGATCACTGGCCTTGGGGGGCATCTGGGTTCCGGTCGTGGGTGCCTCTGGCGCGCTTTTCGGTCTGGCCGGCGCCATCGTTGGGTGGGAATACACCGACCGCTTTGTCTCGCGCGACCGGCTCTGGCCTGTGCTGCGTGCCGTATTGGGGCTCTTGGCGCTCAACGTCGCGCTCTGGTGGGTGCTGGACGGTCGCCTTGCATGGGAAACCCATCTTGGCGGCTTCCTTGCCGGTTGGGCGCTTGCATTCGTGATCGACCCGCGCCCGCGCGCCTATGATCCCTGAGCCAGGATCGCTTCGGCCCGGGCGAAATCCGCTGCCGTGTCGATATCAAAGCTGCGGTCTTCGGGCATGACAATTGCCCCGATCTTGTCGGTGGCAAGCGAGCCGTTCGCCAGATACCAGTCGCGGTCGAAGACGTAGACAGCGCCATTGGGTTTCAGGACCGGCGGCAAGGCCTGCCGATTGGTGAAGCAGTATGCCGGATCGCTCACGGGAACGAACCGGTCCCCGTCCATCATCCCGTATTTCAGCACGCCTGAATCCGCCCGGGTCACCGTCTTGACCAGATCATACCCACCGGCCTCATGCAGCGCCACGGCGGCGCGAATGTCGTCCAGATGGCGCATGGGCGATGTCGCTTGCAACAGCACGATCCGCGCCGCCCCCGAAAGTGCGCCCGACAAGAGATGCGTGAGGACAGGTGCCATTGGCACATCATCGCCCGCCAGATCGTCCGGACGGGGAACGGCACGCACGCCCTGCGGCAAATCCCCCTCCAGTATGTCGGCGATATCCGTCGACACCAGAACCTCATCCGCGCCAGCCGCCAGCCCCTGTTCGGCCGCGCGCTGCCAAAGCGGCACACCCTGCAGGCGCGCAACGTTCTTGCCCGCCATTCCCTTGGATCCGGCCCGGACCGGCACAACCGCCACAAGTCTCACTCAACCATCTCCTCTTTGATGCGCGTCGCAATCCGGCTGGACGCCCCGGCATTCGCGGCATGAAAGGCACGTGCCGCATCATCATCGCTCTCCAGCGCCGCAGCAATCGCCCCGGCAAGGGCCTCGCCCTCGACGATCGTCAAGACGCCCGCGGCCTCGGCTTCAACCGCCGGGTATTCAATCGTCCAGACATGCGGCCCGACGACCACGGGCTTGCCCAGCGCCAAGGGCTCAATCACGTTATGCGCCCCCTTGGGCACAAAGCCGCCGCCCACCACGACAACGGACGCCGGCGCCATGTAAAAGAACATCTCGCCAAAGCTGTCGCCCACCAAGATGTCGGCATCCGTGTCACCGGAAAGATCATCGCTGAAAACCGCGCTCCGGCGGGCCACGTCGAAGCCGCCCGCTTCAAGTCTCGCGACCGTGGCATCGAACAGTTCCGGCGCACGTGGCACCCAGATAATCCGCGGCGGAGCCTCTCCTGACAAAAGCGTCCGCGCCGCCGCCTCGAAAACCGGCTCCTCCCCTGCGATGACGCTGGCAAAGGTCACTACCGGACGCGCCCAGTCGATCCGACCTGCTGCGGCCAGTTGGGCCGACGGGGGGGCAATGTCGAAGCGCGTCTCGCCCGGCGCCTCAACTGAGGCCGCGCCCAGCGCGCGAAAACGGTCCGCCATGCGTTCAGATTTCGCGAAAACACCCGCTGCGCGCGCAACAGGGTGCCCAAACATCCGTGCCTGACGCATGAGCTTCGGCAGGGACTTCGACGGCACCTGCGAATTTGCCAGCCACAGCGGCACCCCCGCCCGCGCCGCGGCCTCGATCATCCAAGGCCAGAATTCCATCTCCATGACCAGCGCCGCACGTGGGCGCGTGGCCTCCAGAAAGGCGCGCCAATAGCCTGGCCGGTCGATTGGCGCATAGCGCACGGCCAGTTGCCCGGCGGCGATCTCGGCGGGAAAAGCATCTTCCGCCGCGCGCCGCCCAGCGGGCGTCAGATGCGTCGTCACGACGCGCAGACCGTCCTCCAGCAACAGCCTGATCAACGGCACGGCAGACCGCATCTCGCCCAAGGACACCGCATGCACCCAGACATCGGCGGCAAAGGGCGCACCTTTGCCCCGCCGTTCTTCCAGATGAAGACCGTAGTCAGGATCCTTCGCCGCCCGTCCCCGGAAATAGCGCCAGACCAGCGGCTCACCCAGCGCAAGCAGCGCGGCATAAGCCGTCAGAAAGACGCGGTAGCGCAAAGGCGGGGACGAACGCTTCATGGTCCTGCCAGAAACCCTGAATGCCACCCCGAACGCAAGTCCACTTGAGCCCGCATGCCAAAACCCGGTAAGGGAACGAAGCCCGAAAAAGGAGGCACGCCCATGCAACTGGCCCATCGCAAAATCGGACCGACAGAACCGCCATTGGTCATCGCCGAGATCGGGATCAACCATGGCGGCGATCTGGAAGTGGCCAAGCACATGGTCACGCTCGCGGCCCGTTCCGGGGCGGAAATCGTCAAGCACCAGACGCATTTCGTTGACGACGAGATGACGGAAGAGGCCAAGTCCATCCTGCCGCCAAATGCAGGCGGAAAATCCATCTGGGACGTGATGGAGGAATGCGCGCTCAGCGCCGATGACGAGATCGCGCTGAAGACCCATACCGAAGAGCTGGGTCTGATTTATATCTCGACGCCTTTTTCCCGCGCAGCGGCTGATTTTCTGGACGACATCGGCGTGCCCGGCTTCAAGATCGGTTCGGGTGAAGCCGATCACCTGCCGCTCATCCGGCACATCGCAGCGAAGGGCAAACCCGTCATCATGTCGACCGGCATGCAGTCGATTGAAAGCATCGGGAAGTCCGTCGCCATTCTGGAAGAGGCCGGGATCGACTTTGCCCTGCTTGAATGCACCAACCTCTACCCGTCCCCCCCGGAAATCGTGTCGCTCAAGGGCGTGACAGACCTGCAGCGCGCCTTTCCCAATGCCGTCGTCGGGTTCTCCGACCACTCCATCGGGCCGGAAATGGCACTGGCCTCTGTTGCGCTTGGTGCCTGCATTCTTGAACGCCACTACACCGATACGCGCTACCGTGAAGGCCCCGACATCATCAATTCGATGGACCCGTCAGAGCTGCGCCACTTGATCGACCGCAGCCGCGAAATCTGGATTGCGCTTCACAATGAGAAGCAGCGCACCGGGCCGGAAGAAGCCGTCTATCGCTTCGCCCGCACCTCCGTCGTCGCCGACCGCGACTTGGCCGAAGGCCATGTGATCAGCGAAGCTGACATCTGGGGCCGCCGCCCCGGCAATGGCGAAATCGCCGGCTATGACTTCGACAAGGTCGTCGGCAAGACCCTGACGCGGGCCGTGACGCGGAACACCCAGTTGAAGTGGTCAGACCTCGCCTGATCAAGAAGGGCGCGACCGCCGCGCCTTTCCTCTGTTCTCAAATACCCAA